>RPPU01000124.1 GCA_003819975.1 Desulfobacteraceae bacterium | reverse complement strand
CCGACATGGTCTTTATCAGCGCCATGGTGGTCCAGAAGGAAGCGGTGCGCCAGCTCATCCACCGCTGCAAAACCGCGGGCAAGAAAATCGTGGTGGGCGGTCCGCTTTTCAGCGCGGGTTATGAGGAGTTTGGGGAAGTGGACCATTTCGTGCTGGGCGAAGCCGAAGAAATCCTGCCCCAATTTTTGGCCGATCTCTCGAAAGGCAACGCCGCCCCGGTTTACCGCGGGGTCCAGGGTTCGAGCCTGAACACCACGCCGGTGCCTTTGTGGAATCTGCTTTCCATGAAAAAATATGTTTCCATGAATATTCAATATTCGCGGGGCTGTCCGTTTGACTGCGAATTCTGCGACATCACCGCGCTTTTCGGCAAGAGCGTGCGCACCAAGAGCAAAGACCAGATTTTGTCCGAATTGGAGCGGCTCTATGCCTTGGGCTGGCGAGGCAGCGTTTTCTTCGTGGACGATAATTTCATCGGCAATAAGCAAAAACTGAAAACAGAAGTGCTGCCGGCGATCATCGCGTGGATGAAAAAGCGCAAATACCCTTTCATTTTGGCCACGGAAACCTCCATTAACCTGGCGGACGATGAAGAGCTTATGGATCTCATGGTCCAGGCCCGTTTCGACGAAGTTTTCGTGGGCATCGAGACGCCCAACGAGGCGAGCTTGGCGGAATGTTCCAAGTTCCAGAACAAAAACCGCGATCTGGTGGCCTGCGTGCAAAAAATCCAGCAAGCCGGCATCAAGGTGCAGGGCGGATTTATCGTGGGATTCGACAATGATTCGCCTTCGGTGTTTGCCAAGCAGATCGAATTCATCCAGAAGTCCAAGATTATTACCGCTATGGTGGGCTTGTTGAACGCGCCGCGCGGCACGCGGCTTTACCAACGGGTCATGAAAGAAGGCCGTTTGCGCGAAGATATGTCGGGCGACAACACCGATTTCTCGATTAATTTTACGCCCAAAATGGGCTATGAAAATTTGATCAAGGGCTATCGGAAAATTATACAAGGGATCTATTCCCCCAAACCCTATTTTGAACGGGTTAAATCCTTTTTGAAGGAATACAAACCGCGTCGCAAAAAACCATTGAGCCTGCGTTGGGGTCATATTCGTTTTCATTTCGGCTACAGCACGGTGCTTTTCAAATCGGTTCTGCTTTTAGGACTGAAGGACAAAGCGCGCTGGCATTTCTGGAGACTTTTTTTCTGGTCTTTGTTCCGGCGCCCCAAGCTTTTCAACCTGGCCATCACCTATGCCATTTATGGTTATCATTTCCGCAAAGTTTTCGAGAACCATTTGTAAAATCAAAATCCGCAGGGTCGGAATAGGTGGTTTAACCGGGACATCGTCCGTAACTCTGCGGATTCATCACTTCGACCCCCGTCAGCGCTCCATTCATCCGCTTCGGTATCGCCTCTGTAGCCGAAACTACACTTTTTTATTCTGCCCTACAGTATTGCTTCACTGGAAATACGAAGTTCTCTTTATTGATTTATAGACGACCGTCCATTAAATTCATAATAACAAAAAGCAGTAATTTCCCGGATCTAGAATGGGGATTCATTTTAGAAAAGTGAATCAGAGTTAGACGATATGGAGCAAAATGTTCCTGTTTCAAGGGAACGACTAAAAATGGGTATATGCTTTCATTGATCCGATTTTTCTGAGTAGATATACGCATTTTTACAGATGTCACGGAATCGCCGGCATATCGTATTGTACCTATGTCCGACGCGGAAAATCACCTGCGAGATCGATGTTAAATGAAAAGATCTTATTGGTCATTCCGTATAGTGAGTAGAGCTTGGTTTGTTTACATGTACATGTAACCGAGGGGGCGGAGCACCATAAACGACCGCTCCGGAGCAATGTGAAATTATGAATATGCATTTGCCTTTGGTCATTGGAGATACTTTATTTGCCGGGGTCTCCGTTTATACCGGTCTTTTTTTCATGTTTCATTTGAACGGATCGTTTCGAACCATCGATTTGCGACAATTAACGTTTTTTATTATTGGAACGATTTTTGTTTCTTATTTTTTGGAACTTTATAACCTTGAAAAACAAATGCACAAACGAGAGTTCTGGTTTAGAATTTTCGCGGGTTTGGCCGGTTCGCTGGTGGCCTGGACGGTCATTCATTATTTGATCCCGGCGCCCCTGTTCTTGCAAAAAACGCTCCTTACGACGCTCATTCTTTTCGGCATCTTTCAATCGCTATGGCATCTGGGTTATCAATCGTTGCTCAATTCTTCTTATTTCACGCGTAAAGTCCTTATTTTGGGCACGGGTCCTCTGGCAAAAAAAATCGGCGATCTGATCGGTCAATCCAATCGGCGGCATGTGCTCGGCGGGTATTATTATCTGATCGAAGAACCCATCAGTGTTCCGATTTCCGACATCCTGGTGAAAGGAAACGATCTTTTTCAAACCGCAAAGAAACTAAAAATAAATAAAATCGTCGTTTCGCTGACCGAACGCCGAGGGGCATTTCCGCTGCAGGAAGTTTTGGATTGCAAATTCAGAGGCATAGAAGTAGTCGATGCTCCTTCGTTTTACGAATATTTAACGGGAAAACTAATGATCGAAGACATAAAGCCGAGCTGGTTCATTTTCGCCGATGCTTTCAGGGTCGTCCCCCTGATGAAGCTTTACAAAAGGGCTTTTGATTTTGTATTTTCGCTGATCGGCCTGGGATTGACCCTACCGTTCCTCCCGCTCATGGCTTTTCTAATCAAGATGGATTCCCAAGGTCCCGTTTTTTACAAGCAATTGCGGGTCGGGCAAATGGATACGCATTTTTATCTGTATAAATTGAGGACCATGCGCCGGGATGCCGAACGTTCAACGGGCGCGGTCTGGGCGCAGGAGAACGATCCCCGCATCACCCGCCTCGGATGGTTTTTAAGAAAAACAAGAATCGACGAGTTGCCGCAACTCTATAATGTCTTGATAGGGGATATGAGTTTCGTCGGACCCAGACCCGAACGGCCCGAGTTCGTTGAAAAGCTGAAGTCCGTCATCCCTTATTATTCCGAGCGTCATTTCGTCAAAACGGGGATAACCGGTTGGGCGCAGATCCGTTATCCGTACGGTGCTTCCGAAAAAGATGCCCTGGAAAAATTGCGCTATGATCTTTATTATATAAAAAATATGTCTATTTTTCTGGACTTTTCGATTTTGCTGGAAACCATCAAAGTTATGCTTTTCGGAAGAGGAGCACGATAGGAGCTGTCATGAAAAAATTAATTCTTGGTTTTGCGGTTCTTTTTTCTTTGGCCGCGATCGACTTGAGCGCCCTGAACGACGAATATCTGATCGGTGAAGAAGATGTTTTGCAAATCTCGGTATGGGACAACCCCAATCTCAGCGTGGTCGTGCCCGTGCGTCCCGACGGCATGATCTCATTGCCTTTGGCGGGTGACGTAAAAGCGTCGGGGATTTCGCCCCAGGATCTGAAGAAACGCATTGAAAAAGAACTCGGTCGTTACATGAAGGTGCCCGTGGTAAGCGTCATCGTGACCGCCGTCAACAGCTTCAAGGTTTATGTATTCGGCGACGGGTTCGCTAAAACGAGCGCTGAAAAACGAAGCGGCGATACCGGCTCTGCGGCGGCTTCGGTCTCGGGACAAATAACCTTGCGCAGAAATACGACCTTGTTCCAGTTCCTGATTCAGACCGGTTCCTTGGGAAACATTGACGCCCAAAATGCCTATATCGTGCGCGACGGCAAAAAACTCGCGGTCGATTTCGAGCAGCTGTTGGGCAACGGCGATTTTTCGCAGGATATCAAGCTGGTAGCCAACGATATCATTTACTTGCCGGGCGGGTTCAACAACCGCATCCGGATTGCCGGTGAGGTCAAAACGCCTTGCGTGATTCCCTATGCCGAAAGCATGACCGCGCTAGATGCCGTATTAAGCGCCGGCGGATTCACGGACTTCGCCAGCCGCAATTCGGTGTTGATCGTGCGCAAAGAAGGCAAAAACGTAAAAATTATCGAAGTTAAAATAAAGGATGTCATAAACGGAGCTGCATCCAAAAACATTTTTCTAAAACCGGGCGACATTGTGACCGTTAAACAGAGCTGGTTTTAAGGAATTCTTATGCCTGACAACATTGCTTTTAGAGCCACTATCGATCATTATACCCAGGTACTCGTTCGTCGAAAATATATCGCGCTGGCAGTCGGATTGGCGGTACTGTCCGTGTTCACTTGGGGAAGCTTTATCATGCCAAAGGTTTATGAAGCCAGTTCGACCGTCACGATCGAAAAGAGCGGGCTGATCAATCCGCTCATGGAGGGCGTCGGCGTTTCACCCACCGAAGCGCGACTGCGAAAAATCCGCAGTACGATCGCCAGCCGGAGCACCATCGCTCAGGTGATTGAAAAGCTCGGCCCGGCTTATGCCACGGAAAATGAAACCCAATTCAACGGTTTAATCAAAAAAATCCAGAGTAATCTCAAAATTACCGTGCGCGAGGAAGGAGAACGGCGCGGCGACCCCGATTTGTTCACGATCGAATACCGGGGCGGCGATCCGCTGGAGGTCAAAAACTTCATCGAAACGCTCGTCAAGGAGTTCATCAACCAAAGCGTTCTTTATCAGAATATGGACGCGGAAGGGGTTTACCGGTTTATCGACAGTCAACTGGAAGAATATAAGATCAAGCTGGAGTATTCGGATAAATCCATTCGCGAGTTTTTGGAACAGAATCCGACCATGGTTCCGCAGAGCGAGGAAACCATCGCCCGCCGAATCGAGAATTTCCAGGTGGCCTATATCGAAGGATCCATCCAGCTGAAGGAATTGTTGCAAAAACGCGAAAATCTTCGTAAGCAACTTACCGGAGAAAAGGAGTTAAGCGTTGCCTTCATATCCGAAAGCAGTTATTCACCGGCCGGCTTCAAAGGGACTTCGGAAGATCGGCAGAAAGAACATCTAAATACACTGAACAACGAACTCATGCTCTTGCTTACCAAATATACCATCGACCATCCGGATGTGCTTAGGTTGCAGAGCGAAATCAACGAAATTCAAAGTCAATTGGCCAAACCCAAGGAGAAGCGGAACAATTCCGGATCGGTTTCCGGTTCGGAGATGAGGACTCTTAACCCGGTCTATCACCGGATCAAGGAAGAATTATCCAAGACCGATATGGAAATCGACGCCGTCAGGGCTCGGGTGGATGAACTGACGAAACGGCAAAGCGAAGGCCGCGCGGTTTTGGAAAGGATGCCCAAGGAACAGGAAGAATGGACCAAGCTCCGGCGGGACCGGACCGCTTACCAGCACATTTATGACGAGCTTTTGCAAAAACGGGAAAGCGCGCGGGTTTCGAAAAATCTGGAGATGTCCGACAGCACCATGATTTTCCGCATGATCGATTCTCCGATCCTGCCGCGTTTTCCCGTCAGCCCCAACCGAATTCAATGGATCGTTTTCGGTTTTCTGATGGGAATCGTTTCGGCATTCGGGGCGGCGGTGGGCAGAGATTACCTCGATCCGTCTTATAAAAACGAACAGACGATTCAAGACGACCTGCATCTGCCGGTTTTGGCTTCCATTCCGCTGATTCGCACCGCGACGGATCACCACGCCAAGACTAAGTTCGACAATAAGATCTATGCCTTGGCGGCGATCTATTGCACCCTAATCGGCTTACTGCTTTTTATCGAAATTTTGTATCGCTATCTCGGCATCCGATTGCTGCCTTTTTAAAGGAGAAAAGAATGAATTCGACAGAACAAGTGTCCGTGAAAAGAATCAAAATCGACGCAGCGGTCGTTTTACCCGACCGGCCGCGCAGCAAGATTCCCGATCATTTTGCATTGTCGATCTGGCAAGGCACCGAAGCGGAAACGCTTCCGGCCAAAGTCAGCCATCGCATCGTGGGGCGGACCCACCCGTTTTCATCAGTGGTAGAGGAATATAAAAAACTCAGAATAAAAATTTTAAGCGCCACCCAAAAAAAATTCCGGAACACGATCATGGTGGCCAGCGCCCAATCCGGGGAAGGGAAGACCGTCACGGCGATCAATCTGGCCATCAGCATCGCGCAATCGTTGGATCATACCGTGTTGCTTGTCGACGCCGATTTGCGGCAACCCTCCATCCATACTTACCTGGGCATTAATCCGCACTACGGTTTAAGCGATTATCTGACTTCCAGATTGAACCTTTCCGATATCCTGATCAAAACCTGGATCAAAAATCTGGTTTTTCTGCCGGCCGGAACGCCGCAACGGAATTCTTCCGAACTTTTGGCTTCCCGACGCATGCGGGATCTGGTCCAAGAAGTAAAAAATCGTTACCGGGATCGCTATGTCATTTTCGACTCGCCCCCGCTGCTTCCGATTGCGGACGGTTTGTCGCTCAGCGAATACATGGACGGAGTGCTCTTCATCACTTTAGCCGAAAAAACGAATCCTGTTTTCGCAAAACAAGCCCTGGCGCATCTGAAAAACCGCAACATTCTGGGCGTTGTTTACAACGGCAGCCGGCAAAGCACGTCGCCTTACCAATATCCGTCCTATTATACGATCTAAATCCCGACAGCGAATTCGGAGGAAAGCCATTTGAGTCCTGGAAGAAAATTTTTCAATCTAACGGTATATTACTTTATCATGTGGTTGCTGGCCGGAAATGAACTCCTATGGGTCCTGGCGCCAAAACAGGTTAAGGCCGCGGAGTTCAGCCTCAAACCGAGCTTAAGCGTAAGCGAAGAGTACAACAGCAATCTTTTGTTGACTTCTGAAAACCAAAAAGAGGAATACATCACCCATGTCGTTCCTGAAATCGTTTTGCATTACCGGACACCCTTCTGGCTGTGGGACATCGATTACGCCCCGGAATACCGGACTTACGCAAAACATACCGTGGAAGATCAATGGGCGCATATGCTGCGTGTGCGCAATCACACCGAACTGATCGACAACCATCTGTTCCTCGATTTAAAGGAAGACCGCGAGCGTATTTCGCGCGATATTACGCGCGATTTTGCCGGCCAGAGTTATGTGGTCAACAACGTCGAACGCAATATATATAGTATCAATCCTTATGCCATTATCACGCCTTCGACCAACACGTCGCTCCAACCCGGATATATTTATAAAAACACGCATATCTTCCGGGATGCGCGTTACTTTTTCTACGACACCAGTACCGCGATCCGGCCGGTGGTCAACCGGACCAATCAGATCGGTTATGCGGATTTTAACGCCAGGCTGTTTTCCGGCGTGACGTTTACGGCAGGGGGTCTGTACAATAACGATGAAAATAACGTGGAAGACTACGAGCAACTCGAAGGCCATACCGGCCTGGAATATGCCTATGCGCCCGGTTCGCGTCTTTATGCGCAAATCGCCGGGCACCGCTTCGACTTCGAAAACGATCCCGACCCGAATCGTCATTTTCTCTGGAACGCCGGCCTCAGCCAACGTTTGTCTTCATTCAAGCTGACGTTGGATCGAACCTCGCTATATGTCCAGGATCCTGAAAGGGTGCTGACCCGCCAGGACCGCTTGCGTACCGCTATAAGCCGCGATACAACCCGCATGGAATTCAAACTTTCTCAAGAGTTGAATAAATACCGCGACGGCAAGACGGATGCCTTGATTACAACGAGTCAGGATACGCTGGCCAGCATTTTATATCGCTTTACCGAGCGCACCACAGCCACCCTCAGCGCTGGTTATCAGAAACTTCGGGACGAGCCTTCCCGCGCCCTGACCGACATAAACACGGATAGCATCAGGCTGGAGCATTTATTAAATAAAAATTTCACCATGAATCTTGAATATCAATATTTACGTAGCCATTCCTGGGATGTCGAAACGAATAATTATATCAATCACCGTTTTTTCATAGGGATTAAGAAAAATTTTTAAATGTACATATCCCGGGCATCCGTAAGGACCGATTCGCAATGATCAACGCGCTCACGATTGATGTTGAAGATTATTTTCAGGTCACTGCATTCGAGAACTGCATCCGACCGGATGATTGGGGATATTATCCCCTGCGGGTCGCGGGCAATACGCTACGGATTCTCGATATCCTTGACGAATGGTCCGTAAAAGCGACTTTTTTCATTTTAGGTTGGGTGGCTGAAAAGATGCCTGCTCTGGTGCGGGAGATCCAAAAACGCGGTCATGAAATCGCTTGTCACGGTTATAACCACCAGCTGATATATCGAATCGGCCGGAATGAATTCAGGAAAGATATACGCAAAGCCAAGCATTTAATCGAGGATATCGGCGGCGCAAGGGTATGCGGCTATCGGGCTCCCAGTTATTCCATCACTAAAAAATCATTGTGGGCGCTCGATATTCTCGTTGAAGAAGGATTTGACTACGATTCCAGTATCTTTCCCATCAAACACGACATCTACGGAATCCCCGATGTCAACCGATTTGTCGGCGCCATACGGACAGCGGCGGGAACGATCCTCGAATTTCCTTTGTCGACTCTGCGGATCAAAGTCGCCAATCTCGAATACAATCTGCCGGTCGCCGGCGGAGGCTATCTGCGCTTGTTACCGGTTTGGTTCATTAAACAAGCCTTAAATCATATCAACCGATGCGAACGTCAATCAGCCGTAATCTATTTTCACCCTTGGGAAATAGATCCGAAACAACCCAGAATCAAGAATGCACCGCTTAAGTCCCGGCTACGGCATTATTTGAACCTGGACAAAACCACCTTAAAAATAAAATATCTCCTGCATCATTTTCAATTCTCGCCGATGAGCGATGTGCTCAAGGCCTTCGGACCCGGAGCCGGCAACCACGCGACCATCGATCTCGAATCGTCCGGTTCAGCCGGAATCTGATTTACCATGCCGATCAAAATTATAACGACAACCCAAGAACTTGAAGGTCTAAAGCCGGAATGGGATGAAACCCTTGCCCGAAGCGACCACCAGGCGGTCAACCTTTCTTATGATTGGACTCTGGCCTGGTGGCACAACTTCGGCAACACTTATCAACCATACGTCATTCTGGTTTACGACGCGGATCGTCGACTGAAGGGCATCGCCCCCCTGTTTAGATCACTCGCCTCCTATCGGGGATTTAAAATAGACAAGTTGGCTTTGATGGCAAACGGTCATTCTCCATTTGCCGAGATTGTCGCGGACCGTGAAAGCGTCGAAGCGGTTATCGAGGCCGTGCTGGAGCATTTGGAAACGCTGTCGGATTGGGATCTTATCCATTTTACAAAAATGTATGAAGCGGGATCGACCTGTCGGGCGCTCCAGAACCGTTTGAAGCGGGAGCAAAAGCCTTTCGGGATCAAAGACAATATCGAAAGCCCCTATATTCGGATCGACTCGGATTGGGAGACCTTCCTTGCGCGTCGATCTTCAAAATTCAGGAAAAGCTTGCGTAATAAACTGAATCGCGCGGGGCAGAGCGGAGATCTGGTGTTTGAAAAAATACATATCGCCGACGGGAATTCACCGGCGTTACAGGATATGTTTGCGGTTTCGCGGCAAAGCTGGAAGGCCCATAGCGGCACGGATATTTCGAGCAGTTTTGCGAGCAGCGGCTTTTATAAAGAGCTATGCGATCGATTCGGGCCGCAGCGCATGGCGGCTT
>RPPU01000123.1 GCA_003819975.1 Desulfobacteraceae bacterium | reverse complement strand
GAATAAGCGGGAAAACGACCTCTGAGCGCTCCCGGAGGCTGAAGGGGCCTTATGCGCCGGTTGAGATGAAAATTCCGCCCGTGCCGGATCGAAGCTGCCTCAGAAATTTCATTTTAAGGAAAATAAGATCGATTTTCGGTATTTCCGAAGATTTTTTCGATTTTGAAATCGGTTTTTGGTTTTGGAAATAAAAAAGCTCCCCCGGACAGAGGGAGCTTTTTTATTTTAAATAAAGAGCAGGTCTTACAGCTTGCGGACATTCGCCGCAGCCGGACCTTTAGGGCCCGCGACCACATCAAAGCTGACCCGATCACCCTCGGACAGCGATTTGAAGCCCTCGGCCTGGATCGCTGAATGATGCACGAAAACATCCTTGCCGCCGTCTTCCGCGATGAAGCCAAATCCCTTTGAATCGTTAAACCATTTCACTTTACCTTCCGACATTTGCACTCCTCCTTTTTCTTGAGTCCTTCCTTGTGGACCGATAAAATAGCGCCGAATGCTTCGGCGGGCAGTCTTGTTTGTTCATAAAAAAAACCGCAATACCTTTAATAAGGATATAGCGGCTTTAAAAATGATTTCCAAACTTCAAACAATAACTGCACTCCAAAAAATATAAATATATATGGATTTTTCGGGAAATGCAAGATGTTTTATTCTAAAGGCGGTAATGGGACAGTTCATAGAGCTTCTGGGCTAATCCGGCCAGCCGCTCCCGGTTCCATCCGTCGTTTTCTCCTGAATTTTCATCGAACAGATCCTGCTGAATCCAGTTCAAAGCGTTTTGGAAATTCAACCGGGAAAGAGCGCCGATATGGTCGATCACTCCCAGCTTATAAAATCGTTTTCCCATGTAAACCATGTTTTTTAACAAGTCTTCTTTGGTTAAGGTTTTTTCCTTTTCCCGATTCAGGACTTTAACGGCGATCCAATAGGATTCCAGGAATGTCTTGATCAGCCCGGCCCAGATCGGCAATTTTGTATAGCCTAATTTGGTCACGGTATCCCTTCGGGGCAAAGTGTTGTGGGCCGTTAAAAAACCGACTTCCCGAAAATAAGCCAGCGCGGACAAAACCTTTGGCGCGGCGGCCGCGTCCTTTTCAAAGATAAATTCATATTTGAACAGGTCTTGCAGAAAAGCATAGTCCCGGATCAGCCGTTCCGGGTCTTTTTCTTCTTCATGGCCGGACAGCAACAATACGGCCGTAAACGAATAAGGAATAAAAAAATGAATGATGTTGTTTTTATAATACTCCAATTCGATTTTACGCTCATCGTCGACAAAGTAAAAGTTCTCTTCCGTTCCGGTTGTGTCTTCCATAATTTCCACGATTTTCCATGCCATCATAAGGGAAATCGTTTCCCGCACCATCTGCTCATTATTTTTCAAGGCGGCCTGCATGGGGATTCGATGACGCGCCATAAAATCGATCAGGGTAGAGACGGTGGCCGTCAGTTCCGACAGCAAAAAACCGCGGCGATGAACGGTCAAGATGGCCAGAGCCACAAGCGACCGGGGGGTGACCAATGTTACCGCATTGATGGCGCGGGCAATGTGATCGGCCAGGGCCCGTCGGGCATCCTGAGGCGCGGATTCGGGACCCAAGTACTCCTTAAATGAAAAAGGTTCGTCAAAGCGGATATAGACCTTGCCGTATTTCTTGTTCAGGAATTTACGGGCTTTGATCATATTGCGCAAACTCTCCCGTTCCTTGCCGGCCCCGCTGATCTCTTTTTGATAAGACTTTTCCTCCAGCACCCGATCATAGACGATCGAAGCCGGAACAAAGATCAGATCTTTGCAAAATCCTTGTTGATACGCTTGCAATAAAATGGCGAGAAATCCGGTTTTAGGCAGGATCAATTTACCGTTACGGCTGCGGCCGCCTTCAATATAAAATTCAATGGGGAAGCCTTCCTGCAGCAGGGTTTTAATGTATTGGTTAAAGACCTCGGCATACAGGGCGGCATCGCGGAATGTGCGCCGAATGAAAAAGGCGCCGCATTTTCTGAAAATGTGACCCATGGGCCAAAAAGTCAAATTGACCCCGGCCGCGACTCTGGGAATATGCATATTGTAATTATAGAGCACATAATTAATGGCGAGATAATCGATATGGCTTTTATGCGACGGAATGTAGATTAAAGGACCGCGGCGGGCCCAATCGCGCACCCGGGCCAGTTCCGTTGGATTGCAATCGATGTCTTGATATATTTTTTTCCAAAACCAAGTCAATATTTTATGAAAAATACGGACATAGGCGCCGTTATAGTCGGCGGCGATTTCTTCGAAATAGTCATCGGCCTTTTTTCTTAACGATTTTAATTTCTTAAAATCGGATTCCGCCAGGGATTCTATTTTGGTATTGACTCCGGGATTCATCAGCACGATCTCTTTGATCTGTTGCCGGGATTTGACAATGGGACCCAGGATGACTCTTTTTTGATTATCGATGTCTTCGATCAATAAATTCCGGATGGCCGAAGCCATCTCGGCGGAAGAGCGGCCGGCCGGTTGATCGTGCAAATAGGAGTGCAAATTTAAAGGGCGCCCGAAATCGATCAGGGCTTCACGATGATATCGGAAAAAAAGGATGATTTTTCGAATAGGTCCGGGATGGTCCTGAAAGCCGAAAACCAAACTTGAAAAAGAAGAGGGGTCTTTTTCAGGCGATTTCTGATAAAGAATAAGTTGGGGGACAATAAAAATAGGCCGGTCCAGTTCCGGCTGCGTTTCAATCAAAAATTCCAGAGGGTCTTTTTCTTCATGGATAAATCGCGCCAGAAACCCTTTCGGGTCGACCAGAAAAAGAAGAGAGGTTGTGTGCTCCAGAATTGCTTTTTTATAAAAACCGGCCGCATACGGGCTGGGGCGACGGCCGCTGCGTAGGAACGCCGAAACCTGGGAAAAAATTATCTTTACAAAGCGGGAAAAGGGTAATAACATGGAGATGTTAAGATCAAAAGCAATTTTCGGATAAGGTAGGCGGCGTCTGCGATAGTTATAATGATAAAGGAGATAATCCAAACGACCGCGATATTTGACGGCATAAACGATTAAACCATCCTTTTGCATCTGTTTCAGACTTTCTTTCATGTTTTCATCGATGCGGACTCGTTTAAAAAGACGGTAGAGAAACCAACTCAATAAAAAGCCGGGTTTGTGATCGAGCACATAAGGGAACAGGGTTTTTGCGTTCATTTTTTTCATTGGAACGGTGGCGAAATCCTTATCATTTAAAGCCGGTTTTTATTAATCAGAGATCCCGTATTGATAAACAGATCCGGATGTTAAATCAAGCTTTTTCTAAAATATGCCGATCATGAATATAAACCAATGGAACATCAGCGTTGTTATGATCCGGTTTTTAAAAGATGGGCAAACGATCGATTCATTCGCTTCTGTAATTGGAGGTTAAAATGTTCAGACCGATGGTCATTTCGGGTTTAAGAATCGACCCTTTAACCAATGGCCCTATCGTGATTTTGAAAGAGGTGGAAGGGGAGCGGACTTTGCCTATTTGGATCGGCCTGCTTGAGGCCACCGCCATTGCCAGTGAATTGGAAGGAATTAAATTTAACAGACCTATGACCCATGATTTATTAAAAAGCATCATGGATGAAATAAGCCTGAAGATCAATAAGATCGAAGTTTGCGATCTGAGAAATAACACCTATTATGCCTTGATCTATATGAATTTTCAAGGCAAAGAGATTTCCATTGATGCCCGGCCTAGCGATGCGTTGGCTCTTTCGCTCCGGGTGAACGCACCGATTTTCGTCTCCGAGGATGTGATCGTGAAATCATCCCAGATTGACCTGTCGGCCGAGCCGGAAGACAAAACTGAACAGGGCAAAAAATGGCAGGAGATCCTGGAGAAGCTTAACCCGGAAGATTTCGGCAAATATAAGATGTAAGCGTTCCGCAAATCCGCGTTTTTGTCAAAGATGGAGTCATCGGGAATTCCCAGCCAACCCAGCCCAAGCCGTTTTTATGAAACCAAAAAACCGTTTATCCGCTTGAGGAAGGCTTTGCCGATCTCTTCTTGTTTTCATTGATCGGTTTGCGGTTAAAGCACACCGCCCTATCAATGAAAAAATCTAAAGGCGCTCGAAAACATAGAATTACTTTTTAAAATATGATATAGGCCTTTCATCTCAAATTCTAGAATTGGATAGATATGTTCAAATTTGAATACATCGGGAATTTACATATTCATAGCCTCTATTCGGACGGTCATTTGTCGATCGCTGAAATCGCCGCCAAAGCCGCCGAGGCCGGCGTGAATTTTATTTGTCTGAACGATCATGACTATATGCTGGATGATCTGCATCTGGATGAGGAAGGATTTTACAACGGTTATCTGGCCGTTTTAATCGGCCTCGAACACGGCCGGAGCGATCATCATTATCTGGCTTATAATCTACCGGGTTTGATTCCTTCCGATTTGGCTCCCCAGGAGAAGATCGACCGGGTGAATCAACAGGGCGGCTTCGGATTTTTGGCGCATCCCTTTGAAAAAGGCATGCCTTTTGTCGAACAGGGCAAAGCCTTTCCCTGGAAAAATCTCGCGGTGAGCGGTTTCCAGGGTATTTGCATCTGGAATTTTTCTTCTTGTTTTAAGGAACGCATCCGTTCCGTTTTTCATGCTTTGTTTTTTTTATCTTTTAAAACCCAAACATTGAAAGGGCCCAGTCGGGAAACCCTTGCTTTTTGGGATCAGCTTTGCCAAGAGAGAAAAGTGGCGGCTGTCGGCGGCACCGATATACATGGCGCGCATTTAAAATGGGGTTTTCTGAATTTCCGGCCTTTGACCTATGATTACCTCTTGCGAACCATCAATGTGCATATTTTTTTAAACAAATGGATGCCGATCGAGTTTCCGGAAGCCAAAGAATTGATCTATGGCGCTTTAAAAGCCGGACGCCTCTTTGTCGCCAATGACGGTTTGGCGCCGGCCAAGGGTTTCCGGTTCGATTTTATTTCCAATGACGGTTCCGATCTGTTTATGGGAGAAGAAGGGGCTTTTCAATACGGCGACCTCGTTATTGAAGTGCCGTCCCTGGGCGAGATCCGCTTGATCAAAGACGGAGTATTGGAAAAAAAATGGCGGGGCCGGGAAGCTGTTTATCGGGTGAAGGAAAAAGGCGTTTACAGAATAGAAGTCTATAAATGGTTTTCGCTTTTCGGTTGGCGACCCTGGATTTTCTCGAATCCGATCTATTTGAGATGATGTTTTTTGAGGATCAAAAAACATCAGATCAACTTCTTAAAAAACCGATGCACGCGGAACCGGCCCTTAAAAATCGAGCCCTCGCGCGAAAAAACAATGGCCACGGCCCGGCCTACGATATGACGGCGATCGACATATTGAAACACTCTGGAATCGGCGCTGTCGGTTCGGTTATCCCCGATCATGATATAAGAATTATTAGGGACAACGAAAAGGAAAGAAATTTCCGATCCATTACTCGGAGAACAGATTTTTCTCACTTTATTTTGATCCGATTCCAAGGGATACATTTCGTTCAGCTCTTTTTCCGACTTGATTTGTGAACAGAACTGAAGGGTTTTTCCAAAATTTTTGATCATCATCATATGGGTTTTTGTTCCCATGTTTTCCATGTAAAAATCATGAACGGATTTTTCCATGGCACTCAAATCGCCATAAAGTGAAGAAGGTGCGTTTTGATAAGCCAGGGTTTTATTATTGATAGACAGCAGATTGTTCTCCAGTTTTACCGTGTCCCCCGGCAAGCCGACCACTCGTTTTACAAGGCGTGTGCCTTGAGTCGGCGAGAAAAAGACCACGATATCTCCGCGTTTGGGATCGTCCCAGCGAATCAATTGGATGGTTTTATATGGTGGTATGCCAAAGGGCCAAAAGGGGACTTTAAGATCATAGGCCAATTTATTTACGAATATCCGGTCGCCCTCCACGATGGTCGGTTTCATGGAACCGGAAGGAACGTCATTCCAATCCGCAATCAGGGATTTGAAGGTCATGGCAATTAAAAAGGCCACGATGATGCTGCCGGTCCAGCCTTGAAAAAATTTGTGCAACCGCTGTTTGAATTGTGAACCCATATTCAGACCCCTTATTTGATGTGATCTGGCTTTAGCAGACTTACAAAATCATGTCAATGCAATATGAGATCGGTTTTGGAAAGGTTATAAAACTTCAACAAGTTTTTTTCTCTTGATTTTGGGGATATATTCTTATATTTATTCCCCTGCATTTGCGTAATTTGATATGACGGGATCTCTAAAAATTCATTTTTTTACAGACACGTTTGTCGTTCATATTTTGCCGATTATTAAGGTCTCGCAGTCGATAAAATTTATTTTTAGAGATCCCCGTAGGATAAATTAGCTTAGATATCTCTAAAATAATTTTTTTATGTTTCAATTTAAGCCTGGGTGGCGGAATTGGTAGACGCAAGGGACTTAAAATCCCTCGGTCCTTAGTGGCTGTGCGAGTTCAAGTCTCGCCCTAGGCACCAGATATAAAAAAGCCGGTTTTTTTTAAACCGGCTTTTTTTATTGATAAACAACCTTTTCGCAGTAAATCACAATCCTTTTTGTCGGCGGAAGCACAGTGAACACGAATTGATGCTTGAATGTCTCATCCGAGCTGTACCATTTGACTATATATTTACCGAAATTTCGGGAATAGGGGCTGATATATCCCTTGCCGGATGCCAATTCGCCGCCCATGACGACCATGGGCTCCGGAATATTCGGAAAGCCGTGATCCAATTGCAATATGCTGTAGTTAATTGTTTCCAAACGCGTGTTTTGCAGGATAATCTGAAAACCCTCATCCGCGGAAATTAAAACGATAAAATTCAACATGAAGGTTATCGTTAAAATTAAAGCTTTTCTCATATTATCACCTTCTCTCTTTTAATTTTTCCGAATATCTCCGCTCAACTTATATATCGGCATTTATCTGCATATCTATAAGCCATGGTTTGATTGACATTCGGCCGGTAAAATTTGTAAAGTATTGCAAAGGTATATTTATGAACTTTGAGCAAGGAGCGTGTATGCCTGGTTTATCCGTTCGGAAGATAATGAATGGGATGGTCGCAGTAATTGTTTTTGTTCTGCCTTGCGTTATCCTGAGCGGATGCGCGGAAAGCAAGATCGTAAATCCTTCGCCGGCCCCGCCTGTGCCGAGCATCTTGAAACCGATGAATTATTGCATTCAAGTCGGTGCATTTTTGAATTTAGATAATGCCGTCGGCCTCATGGATAAATTGAATGCCAAAGGTTTGGATGCTTATTATTTTAAAGACAATACCGGATTGTATAAAGTCCGTTTCGGAAATTATCAGACCGAACCAACCGTAAGGGAAACAGCCCTGCAGTTGCAAACCAAGGGAATCATTGAAGCCTATCTCATTATCAAACCGGAAGATCAGGCAGCGGCCCGGGCCGTGGGCCGGGGAAAAAATTATCTGCGGGAGCAAATCGTCAAAACCGCTGAAAATTTTGTGGGCATGCCCTATCATTGGGGCGGCCAGTCGCCAAAACAAGGTTTTGATTGCAGCGGTTTGACCATGGCGGTTTATCGTTTAAATGGTTTGGAACTGGAACGGACCTCGGGAAGTCAATATCAGACCGGTAAGCCGGTTACCCGGGAAGCGCTCCAGGCCGGCGATTTGGTTTTTTTTGCAACCGGGAAAGATAAGAAAATATCGCATGTCGGGATCTATATCGGGCAAGACCAATTTATTCACGCGCCCTCGTCGGGTAAAAAAGTCCGAACCGATTTATTATCTCAAGCCTATTATGTCAAAACATATTCCGGTGCGCGAACCTACATGTAAATTTAAAGTAAGTCAATTCAGTTACTTATAATTATGATTTAAATCAAATTATTAAATTTTAGATGGTGGAAGAAATAAAAATTTCTTGAAAAGTTTTTCTAAAAAAGGTTAAGTGGCCGATGCGTTTTGAACCCAGTATGAAACAATCCGTTATCCGGCGAACCGTCCGCAAATATGCGGAAGAGCGACTGGTTCCGGCGGCCGTTGAAATGGATAAAACCGCGGTTTTTCCGGCCGAGATAGCCCGGGAAATGGCCGCTCTAAACTATTTCGGACTGCAAATCCCGGCCGAATACGGCGGCGCCGGTTTGGATACGGTCAGTTATGCCATCGTGATTGAAGAGATCTCCAGAGCTTGTGCTTCCATGGGTCTTTGCATCTCGGTTCACAATAGCGTGGCTGCTTATCCATTATATGCATTCGGGACCGAGGCGCAACGCCGCAAATATCTGGTCCCTCTGGCCAAGGGCGAGAAAATCGGCACTTTTTGTTTGACCGAACCGAATGCCGGATCGGACGCCGGAGGTCTGGAAACTTCCGCCCTGCCGATGGATCCGGACTATGTCATCAACGGCAACAAGGTTTTTGTCACCAACGGCGGTGTTTCCGGAACCAATTTGATTTTTGCCTATACCACGCAAGCAGATCATAAAAAGGCTTACTCGGTATTCATTGTGGAATCGGACCGTCCCGGTTTGGTAAAAGGGCCGATTGAAGATCTCATGGGTATGCGCGGGAATCCGGTTTGCCCCATTTCTCTCGATCATTGCCGCGTCCCTTTGGAAAATCGTTTGGGTGCGGAAGGTCAGGGATTAAAGATTGCGCTGGCCACTCTGTCCGGGGGCCGAATCGGCATTGCCGCCCAAGCTTTGGGAATCGCCCAGGCGGCCCTGGATGTTTCCCTGAAGTACAGTCAAGAGCGGTATCAATTTGGCAAACCTTTATGCGCTTTTGAAGGCATTCAGGGTTATCTGGCCGACATCGCCACCCGCGTGGAAGCGTCGCGTATGCTGATCCATAAGGCGGCTTATCTGCGCGACCGGGGCAAGGACTACGTCAAGGAATCCGCCATGTGCAAGCTTTATGCCGCCGCTACCGCCGTGGAAGCGACGAAAATCGGCGTGCAGATTCATGGCGGCTACGGCTATACCAAGTCCTATCCGATTGAACGTTATTATCGGGATGCCAAAGTATGCGAAATTTACGAAGGCACGTCCGAGATTCAGCGCACCGTGATCGCGCGGGCGTTGACGGCCAAGGCATAGAATAACCCAGTAGTCAGAACGAATGAAAGAGAAAGTAGGTAAGAAAAGGGGTCAAGGATTCAAGGGGTCGAGGGTCCAAGGGTTAAGAGAAGAGAATATCGAACGCTGAAGGCGCAGAAAAGAGAAACCAGGAATCGGATTAGATTGAACAGTGACTCCCGGATATCTAGAAAAATAAATACTGCTGTTCCGAATCCGATTCTCGGGTTATTCTGAATTCTGTATTCTGGATTCTGACTTCTTAAGAAATTACTACAAGGGATTAAAGAAAAAAATGCATATTGTTGTCTGTATCAAACAAGTTCCCGACAGTCCCAATATCCGGATCGATCCGGAGCGCATGACCGTTATCCGGGAAGGAGTCAAAAGCGTCATTAATCCCCTGGATTGTGTGGCTTTGGAAACGGCCTTGCTATTGAAAAAAAAACAAGGCGGCCGCATCACGGTTTTGAGCATGGGACCGCCCCAAAGCGAAGAAGCGCTTTTTGAAGCCCTGGCCTACGGCGCGGACCGG
>RPPU01000122.1 GCA_003819975.1 Desulfobacteraceae bacterium | reverse complement strand
TATAGGGCGGCCAGGGCAAATATTGAGGCTGATGAATGCTAGCGATCATGGCATTTTACTTCTTTTTGTGAAAGGATGTTCCGTAAGGAGTCCGTTACGAACGCCGCGTCTTCAACGCCGATGCGCGGATGACACGGCAGGCATATATGCTGCGACAGCAACTTCTCGCTCCTCGGCAATTGCCCTTCATGGGTTCCATACAGTCTCCGAAAGACCGGCTGTAAGTGCAGCAACGGTTGATAAGCCCGGTCCACGGCAATCCCGCGCTTGCCCATCTCCGCGGTCACTGCCTCGCAGTTGTATCCTTCGGCGAGCACAAGCGGGATCTTCCAACAGGCCGAGGCCTCTTGGACTTCCGGCACGATCAATCTCACGCGTTCATCCGCGGCCAAAGCCTCGCAATAGACCGAAAGGACCCGGCGTCGCTCCGCCAAGTACTCCTGAAGATGCCCCAATTGAACCCTGCCGATCAAAGCGGCCGTCTCGGTCATGCGCACATTCCGACCCGGCCGGCCGTACTGCTCTTCCGGAGCCGACAGATCCCTGCCGCGGTGTTGAAAACTTCTGGCAAATTCCGCCAGCCCGGCATCATCGGTAGTCAGCATGCCGCCTTCCCCGGCCGTAATGATTTTGGTTGGAAAAAAAGAAAAACATCCCGCGTGGCCGAACGAACCGGCCCGCCGGTTGTCTCTGCTCGCGCCCGGCGCATGCGCCGCGTCCTCGATCAAAAACAAACCTGCGGCATCGCAGAACTCCCGGAACGCCAGCATATTCTTCGGCATCAATCCCGCCATGTAAACCATGATGACGCCCCGGCTGCGGGCCGTGACGCGCTTTTTTACATCCTCAAGATCAAGACATAAAGTCTCCGCGGATATCTCCGCAAAGACCGGCCGTCCGCCTGCCAGATGGACCGCCATGCCCGTGGCAATAAAGGTCTCGCAGGGCACGATCACCTCATCGCCCTCCGAGACGCCCAATCCGGACAAGGCGGCCTCAAGGGCCGCGGTGCAGGAGTTCATTGCAATGGCATGACGCACACCCGTCATGGCGGCGAATTCCTGTTCAAACGCCCGCACATGGAGTCCCATGCTCAAGGCCTTGGTCAGAATAACATCCAATTCCCGATGAATTCGCGCGCGGTCCTCTTCCGTGAAAAACGGATCCGCCATGGTGATCTTACGAATCGAATCAGCCATACCTGCTCCTTTTGATCTTCTCCCGCACATAGAAGCGGATGGCTTCTACCAATGAACCGGGTTCAAAACCTAATTTTTTCCGAGCTTTGGCGATATCAAACACGAAATTCGCCCGTGCCGCAGCTTTGTCGACAAGAACAACGGCGCTCGTGGAACCCGTTTCCCGGCATACCATCTCGGCCATCACCCTGGTAGAAACGGCCTGCCCGCACCCGATGTTGAAGGCCGTAAGCCCCTCTTCTTCTTTATACTGGGAAGCAGCCACAATCGCCTCCAAGCCCTTGGTGACCGAAAGATAATCACGGCAAACCTGGCCGTTGGAAAATAATTCGATAGGCTTTTCCTGCAAGGCCTGATCAATCAAGTAATCGATGATTCCTCCTCCTTCAATAAATCCGCAAAAACGCAGGACCACATATCGTCCGCCTCGGTTCCTCTGAAACCAGCGGATCCAATTCTCGGCGTTCACCTTGCTGCAGGCATAGGCCGAATCAAATCCCGCCAATGGAAAATCTTCCGTGATCGCCAGATGATTTATATTGCCGTAAACCGCCTGCGATGATACGTGCACGAACTTTTGGACCTTCCCCGCGCACTCTTTCAACAATCCGACGGTCGTCGCTTCATTGGCCTCGCAGAATAAGCACTCATCGTCCCCTGCCCCCAACGTGGCGCCAGCCAGATGAAAAATCGTATCAACATCCTTTAACTCCACGGCCGCAAGCCTTTCCCGGGACAGATCGCGCCGAATCCAAGCCAAACCGCTCAACCCCGAGAACGACGGGGGCAGGGCAACCCGATCGACTCCTCTGACTTCATGTCCGCCGGCCAGCAGCTGCCGGACGAGCCGCGTTCCCAGAAACCCCCCTGCGCCGGTAACGAGTGTAATGATAATCTACTTCCTTCTTAAAACAAGGTGATAACGCGAAGAAAAACCACCCTGTAAAATATTCTCACGCCGGACCAGAAACGCCTCTTCAACACTGAACAGCCCCCCGACGAGCCCGTTGATTTTGGAAAAGTTAAAATAGGATTGAATCGTCCCCTGCTCGTGCGCTGTGGCCACGATCTCCTCGCCGCTGTATTCACGGGCATGGGCCGAATCGTCGCCGGCCACCAGGTCACAGTAAAAAAGGCCTCTGCTTTTGAGAACGCGCCCTACTTCTTGACAAGCCTCGCAGGCCACATTAAAATACATGCTGTCCAAAACGCCGTGGCTGAGAACAAAATCAAAAAACGCCGTGCCCCAGCTCAGCTTACGCACGTCTCCCTGGACAATCCGGCTTTCCGGTTCATTCATCCCGCGCTCCTCGGCCCATTGCACGGCGGTACGGACCGCATACTGTGAAAGGTCGATGCCGTAGGCCTCAAGCCCCATCTCATGGCAATAAATGACGTGACGGCCGATGCCGCATCCCAGATCGAGGACCTTCGGCAGCTGCTTACAACAAACAGCATCGCGGAACTCATTGAGCCCGATGCGCTTGCGGATATGCCTTGAAACAAACCGGATGACTTCTTCATGAGGATAAAACAGAAAATTGTCCCGGTTATGGTATGATTCTTCCCACTCTCGATTTTGGATATCCATTCAAGCTTCCTTTGTTTTTGCAAGCATTGGACTACTGGGAATGTTGATGATCCTCCCAGCCAAGCTTTGGGCGCAAGATAGATCCATGGCCGGACAATTCCGAAATATGGGCAAAGTGGGCAACAGATTCCAGGCCGGGCGCGTTTTGAAACCGGCGTCATTTGTTCCGGCAAGCACCGCATCGCGCTGCCCGGAAAAAACCTCTTCCAAGAGAAGAACATTCAACCAATAGTTGCTCCTGGCAAAGGATGCTTCCGTAAAAAAACGGGCGCCGTGTACTCCTTTAAAGGCTTCTTGATATTGACCGGCCAGGCGCCTTTTTCGTTCCAAAAACCGCGGAAGCTGTTCCATCTGCGCGCAACCCAGAGCGGCATTGATATTGGGAAGCCGATAATTATACCCAACCTGATCGTGCCGATACTCCCAGCGATGCGGAACTTTCGCCGTCGATGTCAAGTGCTTTGCCAATGCGCCCAGACGCTCATCCTGAGTGAGGATCGCTCCGCCGCCGCCGGTCGTGATCGTTTTGTTCCCGTTAAAACTCAAGATGGAAAGCCTTCCCCAATTTCCGGTATGCTTACCCTTATAAAAACTGCCGAGCGATTCCGCCGCATCTTCAACCAGCGCGATCTTATTTGCCTGGCAGACCTCGAGCAAGGGATCCAAATCGACCGGATGGCCGAAGGTGTGTACCGGAATGACGGCCTTGATCCGCCGTCCGGAAAATTTATTAATCAAACCCTGCGAATTTGTTTGTGCAATATCCTTGAGATACTCATTCAATTTATAAGGATCCAGGCCCAGCGTTTGCTCTTGGCTGTCAACAAAATGCGGAATGGCATTGCAATAAACCACGGCATTGGCTGTGGCCGCAAACGTCAACGCCGGCACCAGAACTTCATCGCCGGACTCAATCCCGGCCAGCTTCAGGGCCATATGCAGAGCCGCTGTACCACTGACAACCGCTACCGCCTTTTTAACGCCCGTGAAATCGGCCAGCATGGATTCGAATTTATCCACATATGCACCGACATACGAGACCCAAGTGGAATCGAGACAATCCTTCAAATAGACCCATTCGTTCCCCTTTAGGCATGGCTCGTGCAAGGCAACCGGATCTTTCGCGTCCGGGATAACGGTTCGGATGGCATTTAGGATTTGTGCAATATTCAAATCCATTATATGTTATATTCCTCTAATTTATAGTGTCGCAGGTTTTCCGGATTCGCAAACCAAGCTGTTGTTTCCTGCAGTCCTTTTTTCAGCCCTTGAAAACCGCCGTAAACAGGTGACCAATTTGCTAATTTTTTGGCTTTTTGATTATCGGCCCACAGCCGTACCACTTCACTGCTCTCCGGTCGAATCCGTTGCGGATCGCTTTCAATCTCGATCTGCGCGTTCATGATTTCAGCGATGATCTTGGCGCTTTCACCGATGGAAATTTCAAAATTACTTCCGATGTTGATTGCCTCTCCGATGGTCTGATCCGACTCGGCCGCGGCGATGAAGCCGTTCACCGTATCCTTGATATAATTAAAATCTCGTGTCGGATGCAGCGATCCCAATTTGATTTTTGTACTTCCGCCGGCAATTTGCATGATAATGTTGGGAATCACTGCTCGAGCCGATTGCCTTGGTCCATAGGTGTTGAATGGACGGACAATGCACACCGGTGTACCGAAGCTGTGATAAAAAGACAAGGCGATCTGGTCCGCCCCTATTTTACTCGCCGAATAGGGGGATTGGCTTTGTAAAGGATGTTCTTCCGTGATAGGTACAAATCGGGCCGTGCCGTAGACTTCGCTTGTGGAAGTATGTACGACTCTGGATATCTCGAGTTCACGAGCGGCTTGCAAAATATTAAGGGTTCCCTTGACGTTTGTTTCGATATACATATCGGGCGAATGATAGGAGTAGGGAATGGAAATCAAGGCCGCCAGATGAAAAACAACATCGCATGTTTTTAGGGCCCTTTTAACGCCGTGCGGATCGCGCACATCACCCGCAACAAACTCCAGGCTGCGCCGGATTTTTGGTTCCACATGGTCCAGCCAACCCCAGGAATTAAATGAATTATACATGACCAACGCTCTGACCCTGTAACCGCGTCGGACCAGTTCTTCAGTCAAATGCGAGCCGATAAAACCGTCGGCGCCGGTCACAAGAATTTTTTTATTATTCGGATTCATATTTTTATTTATTTTTCCGTCCCGTTTCTCTTTTAACCGGCCAACGCACCGCGATTTTCGCGAGCCAATATTGCACGCTCTTGTTTTGTTTAAAAACGAAGATAGCGGATAAAATTCCTTTTTTCATATCATGCCATTTAGTACTGTTTTCCGGCGTCAAATCAATCCTCTTGATCCATTCCATCGTGAAGATAATGAAAAGTCCTGCGAAAAAGCCGACAAAACCGGCGACAAAAATTATCTGCTTCGGGTTCGGTTTTATAGGCGTTGCGGGTGGTTTGGCCGCTTCGAGTAAATTGATGGTAGATATATCCTTTGCCTCTTCCAACTTTGCTTGCTCCAGTTGGGTCGTCAGCATGGTAACGACATTGGTCTTGGCTTTGATATTCAAAAGGAGCTTGCTTTCATCAAAATTAAGCCCGGGAATCATGGTAAGGGGGATATAAAATTCCACTTTGCCTTTTTCATTCTCGATCGGCACCGACGATCCGTTGGCATAGGTCAGATGATTGATGTTCCTCTGGATAGCGCCCATCTTGGCGTTGAGCAGTTCGATTTCCATATGCGGCCTACCGAAAAATTTTTCTTTGGCGGCTTTTTCAACTTCTAGAGAAACCCGTTGAGCCTCCAAACCGGATAAGACCGTCAAAGTGGCCTCGGCTTGCCTGGAAATGGATATGGCGCGGCTCTGTTCCTGAAATTTACGAAGCTCGTTTTGCACTTCGTCGAGTTCTTTATTTGCGCTCATCAACCGACTTTCAATATATTTTCTGAGATGTTGGGCGGAGGTGATTGTGTACATTCGGTTGAATTTATCCAGGCTAACGGCGTAGGAATTGACCAGATCTGCAAGTAAAACAGGATCTTTGCCTTCCATGATGATGTCAATGGTCGGCTGGCTTTTTGATTTGCTTACTTTAACCGTCTTGGAAAAGCTCAATGCGCTGGCATCGATATTCTGCAAATCAATGCCCATTCTATGCAAATAATGATACCGCCTGAGAACTTCTCCTGACAATTCCTTGCTTTTTAGGATTGCCAAGAAAACTTCAGATTTTCCGGCATCCACTTCTTCCAAACCGGCGACCCCGAATTGCGATAAAAAAGCCGCCTTTAATTCACCGCTTGGTCCATCTCCTTTATTTTCAAGCAGTAAAATGGCTGTTGCACTGTAGATGCTCGGCATAAAGTAACTTGCTATGCCCGCCGTCAACATACAGAATAGGCAAAAAAGAACAAGGACCTTCCTATGCCTATAAATAGAATAAATAATCTCAATCAAGTTAATGGTGCCTTCGGAAACGCCGGATTTGTTATTCTGTTCGGAAACGTTCATCAATACTCCTTACTAATTTTTATCTCGATTTTATCGGAATGTTTTGCACATGCAATCCGATCATGGAGACACCAAGATTATGCTCGAAATAGCGCTTGACTCTATTCCGTAGTTTTTTCCAATCCATTTGGGATTTTCATTGTCGATTGTCATGAAAATTCCTTTCGTATCGCAAACGGCGAATACGGCATCCATCCCTTCAACCGTCCGAATGATCTTTAGATCCAATACTCTTGCTCCCTCGGGTAACCCGCAATTTATTCGGCTCCACTTGGAACCACTATCTACAGATCGATACACGCCCCGGGAGGTTCCCAAATAAAATCTCTCCGGTCTATTGACGTTAACGGCTATGGCATAAACTGACATCTCATTGCAAAGTCCCCTATCCGCCTCGCTCCACCGCAGCCCCTTATCAATGCTTTTATAAAGACAAGGGGTACTCGAAAAAAAATTTTTCTCGAATCCGGCAAGGCCTGCTCCGGCGAGAATTGTCTTACCATCCGGAGCAGCCGCCATGGAGATAATATTTTTATTGATGATGCCTTTTGACGTGGAAACCCAATGTTTATCCGGTTCATTCCATTTAAAAACATCCTTTGTCGTACCGGCAAAAAGTTCTTTTCCGATAACCATAAGTACATTTACTTCATGATAACTCAATCCCTCATCGAAGTATTGCCAAGAACCATGGAGATCAGATGCTTCAAAAATCCCTTTTGATTCTGTTCCGATAATATACCTTTCTACCGGATCGGAAGGTTTCAAAAACGCCATACTCGTAACAATCTGATCCTTTAAAGACTCCGCCTGCTCCATTGATTTTTTTAAACGATCGATTTTAAATAGGCCATTACCGGTTGTGGTTACATAAAGAATATTTTTATTTTGAGGATCGGAAAAAATCCGTTTGAAATAATACTGGAGCGGTTCCTGATCGATATTCAGGGGAAACCAACTGGTGCCGCCGTTATTGGTTTGATAGATGCCGCCGGCATAGGTGGCGGCATATGCTGTAACATTGACATTGGGAGGAGATTCTCGCGTACAGGCAGAAATCAATAAAACAAACGATAAAATCAATACAAAATCTTTCCAAATTTTCATTTCTTCAACGTTCCCCTTTTCGTAAGTGAATCAATCGCCAACCGCTCTTGAAAATCCTAAATCCGCAATAAAAACAAAGCTCCGCCCTTTCGGTTACAGCCGAGGTGATGTTTTTCGATAAGCATTTTAAAATGAAACCCGTATGTTCAACAAACCAACGGCAATTTTAGGGTATGCAAATTCCACAAAAACGAACATGCCATAGGATCAAATCATTGGCTGATTCTTCTTTGAAACAGGCCTATTTTTCCTGCACATTGATCTGAATGCTCAGTCTTAAATTTTTATTTTTTTAATACTGCGAGAAAATGCCGCTAAAAGGATCATCTTTATGTTCCATCAAATCGTTAAGTAAAACCATTGATCCCTCCGGATTCGTTGAAACAATTGCTTTGTAGATCCATGTTTTAATTCTTTTATTTGCCGATCTCCGATGTTAAAGAAAATATTCTTTGCATTCGGAAGAATTTTATCGGCCACGGTGACCCGTTCCCGGACTAAAAGACGCCTATGGTTTTCAGCACGCCGGCGCCGACCGCGATTTTATAAACGATTTCCGTCAAATCCTTGGCGAACCGCATCCAGGCGCCCTTTTCGATTTTGGGAGGAACAATGATGGTGTCGCCCGCATCCAAGGGCATGGAATCGAACCCTCCCGAAGACCACTGGTGTTTCTGCTTGTCCCAGCTCAATAAACTGAACTGTCCGCCCTGGCGCTTGCTGACCACGGAGCCGTTGGCCTTAACCACATAGATTTGTTTTTTGTCGGCTTTATCCGTGATGCCCCCGACTTGACTCAGATAATAACCCACGGATTGGCCTTTTTAGACCAACAGCGCCGTCGGGTTATAGACCTCACCCATTACATTCACATTGTCCGCTTTTTTGGCCACGATCAGCCGGTCACCGGCCCGCAATTCAAAGTTGTAGCGCGAAGAGGGATTGCCCAATACGTCTTGAAGGTTGATGACCATGCGGCCCGTGGGTTCGGATTGTTTGAGTTTTTCCAATAATTGCTTTTTGATGTTGAGTTCCTGCTGAAAAAGGGCGGCTTGGTCTTTGTCCATGGCGGTTTGAGTTTGCATGGAACTCATGCCCAGGATATCCTGCTCCAATCTTGAGACATAGTCTTTCAATTGTTGCTTTTGAACTTCTTTCACCGATTCGCGCAAAAAGACCGCGCCGAAAGCATAGCCCTCGCCGGTCAACCCGCCCGCCTGCCGGATGACGGTTTCCAACCGTTCCCCCTCCGAAAAGACATATTCCCCCGGAAAGCAAAATTCGCCTTCCAGGGACACTTTGCGTTCAAGGGCCTGGGTGTACTGGGGGATGGAACGGACGTAAACCGCGTCGTTTCTTTGCAACTCCAAATTATCCTCGCCGGCGTTTTGCAGGACTTTTTGCAGAGACTTCGTCATTTTGACCGTGCGGGCGCTGCCCCCCCCTTTGTCGATGCGCACCAAATCCACTTTCTCGAGATAGGCCTTGTCCGTCAGGTTGCCGGCTTGAAAAATCAGTTCTTTAATCGTCATGCCGGTGTATAGACGATACATGCCGGGATTGCGCACCTCTCCCTTAATCGTCACCTGCGGCATGTCGTTTTTGGACCATTGATCGTAGACAATCACCCGATCTCGATTTTGCAGGAGCAGATTTTGCCTTGCGTCGCCGGCCAGCAAGCCCCCCAGGTCAAAGGGGATCACGGCGGGCTGCAAATCGGGTTGAATCAGGCGCATGATTTCAGCCTGAGGCAGATAGGGTTCGGGCAGAAGAACATCGTAAGAAGGGATGATGTCGCTCAGTTTCATGCCGGCTTTCAGTTCGTATTCCCTGGGATATTTAACATGCCCGGACAGATAAACCACCTGCTGGATGGTTTTGAACAAAGGGTAAATCTTGACGATATCGAAATCCCGCACGCTCATTTTCAGGTTGTTCTGCGCGTCGGGATCGTGCGGGTCCAGATTGAAACTTTTGATCACCCTTTTTTCATTGCCCTCCACGCGTTCCATGACAATGTTTTGCAGGTGGCTGATGGGCAGAATCCCCCCGGCAAGCTGAATGATATCCTCGATCGTTTCCGCGCCTTTGAGTTCGTAAACCGCGGGACGTTTCACGCAACCCGCAATGCCCGCCACCGCTCCGAGCACAGGCACGAAAATCGTATCGCCGGGCTGCAGATGCAGGTCGCTGTTTTTGTCTCCTTTGACCAGAAAATCGTACAGGTCCACGAATCGCGGCGCTTCGTTTTTTCGGGATACC
>RPPU01000121.1 GCA_003819975.1 Desulfobacteraceae bacterium | reverse complement strand
TATCTGAACAACATACGGATCGTTCACTCGCTATGGATCTAAATCGTTTTGAAATAAAAAGGCGGAGGCCTTCGTTCGATTCGCTTAATCCTGAACCACAAAGACACCAAGACCCCAAGTTGTTTTATATTTATTTCACTTTGTGTCTTAGCGTCTTTGTGGTGAAATGCTTAGATTTTATCGGCAAAAGCCGCGTCAATGTCAAAACCGATAAAGTAAAAATTCAATCCCTTGACTTTGGGATTCACCAATTGCGCTTTTTGCCGCAGATGCAAAGGCACCATGGGCGCGACGCTCAGCAGATATTTCTCCGCTTCAAAATAGTTTTTCAAGCTCTCATTGCGCGCGGGCGAATGAATGGCTTTTTTGATCAAGCCGTCATAAGTCGCATCGCTGAAGCCGGTGCGGAAAGCCGTGTAACTGTTGGTGGTCCAGATATCCAGGTAGCTGAAGGGGCTGTCGTAGTCCGGCACCCACCCCATAAAAGCCGTCTCGTAATCGCCCGGCTTCAGGCTGGCCCAATGCTGCTTGTATTCGACCTGGGTGATGTTGAATTTGATTCCAAGGGTCTTGGTGATCATGTTTTGGAGCACCTCGGCCTGGCGTCTTTTGTCGGCGTCGTTCGAGATGGTTTGATAGGAGATTTCAATCTGCGCGGGATCTTTGATGCCCATGGCGGTCATGGCCTTTTTCAGATATTCCTGGGCTTTGGCCTTGTCCGCTTTGGGTTTATAGTAATTCAACGAGAAATCCGCGCCATAGGTGCTCTTGATGCCCATCATTCCGGGCATGACATAGCGTTGCGCCGGCAGGTTCAAGCCGCGCGACGAAAGTTGCGTATAGAGTTCGCGGTCAATCGAGTGGCCGACCGCTTTGATGAAATCGGGGTTGGCCAACCACGGTTTGTTCTCTTTTTTGCGGGTATTGAAGCCCATCCATTCCACCGAATAGACATAGGTGACGGCCTTGTCTTTGTAATCCGGATACAAGGTCGAAGGGACTTCGGCGAAATCCAGCGCGCCGGTCTGGAACATCTGTAACGCGGTGTTTAAATCCGCCACAACCAGGACTTCGATTTCATCCAGCTTGACTTCTTTGGCGTTCCAATAATTCGGGTTCTTTTTGAATAGTTTTTTATTTTGCGGAATGTATTCGGCCAGCACATAAGGCCCGTTGAAGATCAAATGATCCGCTTTGGCGGCAAAATCGGCGCCGAATTGCTCCACCACGTCTTTGCGCATGGGCGCGAAGTTGCAAAGGGCCAAAGAGCTCAAAAAGTAATCGGACGGGCCTTCCAGCTGGACTTGAAAGGTGCGATTGTCCAGGGCTTTGACGCCCAGTTCTTCAGGTTTCATTTTGCCTTGTTCAACGGCCACTCCGTTCTTGATGGGCTCGCCGATAAAAGCATAAGGGGAGGCTGTTTTGGGGTCCATCAACCGCCTGAAAGCATATTCGAAATCTTGGGCCGTCAGGTCTTTGCCGTCGCTCCACTTGGACGGCCGCAGCGTGAAAGTGTAAACGGTTCCGTCAGGCGAAAGCTCCCATTTTTCGGCCATGCCGGGGACGAGTTTTTTATTCTTGATCCGCACCAGCCCTTCGTACATCAGCTGAGCCACATTTTGATCCGGCACGCTGTTGCCCTTGGCATTGTCCAAGGTGGTGCCGTCATTGGGCTGTGAGAAAATCAGCCGTTTGGCCGCATGAGCCGATGGGAGCATCCAAGTCGCCATGATGCCGGCCAATACCAGTACGAAAAAAACCTTGTGAACTTTAGTTGAAATAGCCATAGGTTACCTCCTTGATAATGTTAAAGATTCTCTACCCCCCAATACAGAAAAAACGCGCTTCTCGAAAAGAGAAGCGTAAGACAAACTTCATGCAACAGAGCGATTAATATCAGGTCATCTGATCACTTTTGATGACAGAGTCTATTTTTCCGCTCGACTGGGGACTGCCTGAAAATGGAGCTTAAAATAAGTCAAAGGATATGTCAAAAGAAAAATCAGGTCATCAGACCACTTTTTATGGCAAAATTATTTGCAGAGCATCCCGGCTCGGGTGAGATCAGGCTACAAGGTCTTTCAGCTCACTTTGGATGGCGTTCAGATGTCGCTTCATCCGGTTGACGGCCTTGGCTGCATTGCCCTGCTCGATAAAGGCAATGACCTGTTTGGCGGTGTCAATGGAGGCTTGAAAATAAACGAGTGAAAATAATTGAGTTTGAAATTCGGAGTGATGCGCTATGACTTTATCCAGCAAAAGCCTGGTCATTTCATAAATAACGGGGTTGTTGGCCGCTTCGGCCAGGGCTCTATGAAAATCCATATCCGCGTTTAAAAATTTCTCATAATCGGCCGTACTCTGTTCCATTTTTTTAACCGCATTTTTCAATTCTGTGAGAGTGTTTTTTTCCGCCCTTTCCGCGGCCAGTTTTACCGATTTACATTCCAATGCGTCCCGGCATTCGATAATATCCAGGATGTTTCCGGCTTTGAGGGCGCCGCTCAGTTCAGATAGGGAATAAGAGGTTTTCTCCAAACCAGGCCGGACAAAAACCCCTTTGCCGTGATGCACTTCCAAATAGCCCATCACCACCAGCGCATTAGTGGCTTCCCGTATGGAGGAACGGCCGATTCCCAAAAGCACGGCCAGCTCCCTTTGCGAGGGGAGTTTTTTAGAGGGCGCCAACTCGCCGTTTTTGATTTTTTCCAAAATTTGTTCCACAACCTTTTCAGGGGCCGATCGTTTGCGGATCATATCAAAAGGAGCCATGAATAAATACCTGCCGACATTCGGGATTGGCGAAAAATAGCAAGGCAGTGAAAATATTTATGCCGTTAAAATCTATTTTTCAAGAGCTGGAGTATAAAACGACCTGATGGGTGTTGCAAGCTAAAAAGGTCTCAAGCATGAACCCTGCTTATACAGGGCCGTTGATCCGCGCATCAGCGGCCCGGTCTGAGCCACGGGTTTGCCGGTTATGTACTCGATGCGGTAGGCCCCTTTCCGAACAGTTTCAGGGTGGGGGATATTTGGTGATCCTTGTGGAGATCCGATTATGTCAATGAATAAGTTTGCTCAAAAAGACATCCTTTCCGAGACAGAGCAATTGCGAGATGCTTGGCAATCAGGTGGAGCCTTGTTATGTGCTGCATGGGCGTATCTCTAAAAAGCAACGCGCGGATATTTTGGAGAACCTTAAAGGATTGAAAGAATCGACCGCTTTTGTGTTGCTTGCTACCGGCAGCCTGATCGGTGAAGGATTTGACCACCCGCCCCTGGATACCCTGGTGCCGGCTATGCCGATTTCATGGAAAGGGACGCTCCAGCAATATGCCGGCCGCCTGTACCGTAAACATGCGGGAAAACAGGATGTGCACATCTATGATTATGTCGAACACAAGCATCCGCAGCTTAAAAGGATGTGGAATAAGCGCCTGCGGGGATATCAGAACATGGGATATGAGGTTAAAATGGTCTAATTTAAGGTGGTTTCGTACTGATGAGATATCAGACTCTGCAAATTTTTATCTTTAATTAATATTGCCATTAATAGACTTTAAACTGGAAATAGGATATTTTGGTTTTAAAGGCAAGAAAAAGGTGTAACCAATGGTCAATTGAAGGATTGATAAAAGGCTAATCGAGATTGATAGAGGGTAGAGGCTTTTTTCTGTAAATTCAAAAATTTAAACACTTATATTTGTGAGAGCTGTAACTAAATGAAGAATGATTTACAAGAAAAAATGAAAGATGCCGTTGCTCATTACTGGCAAACCCGTTCGGCTCAACGCCGCAAACAGCAAGAAAGTGGTAAAACAGATCAAGGTCTGCGAAGCGCCGTTACTGGAGGCGCCCAGATGGATGGTTTCCTTAATGTGTTTGTTGACTTTATCATCAAGGCTGGAATCCCTTCTCAGTTTATCTTCCGAAAGAAAACCGTTGAACTCCCGGGATTCTTCAGGCCGACTAAAGAATGGGATATCCTGATTGTCCGTGAACGGACATTAGTAGCGGCGATCGAGGCGAAGTCGCAAGTCGGTCCTTCATTCGGAAATAACTTTAATAATCGTACTGAAGAAGCCATCGGCAGTGCTCTTGATCTTTGGACAGCATTTAGAGAACGGGCTTATATAGACAGTCCTCAACCCTTCCTCGGCTATTTTTTCATGCTTGAAGATTGCGATGCATCCAATCGACCGGTTTCTGTTCAGGAACCCCATTTTAAAGTATTCCCAGAATTCATTGGTGCATCTTATCTGCGGCGCTACGAGTTGTTCTGTCGCAAATTGGTTTTAGAAAGACATTATACGGCTGTCGCATATATCACATCAACATTCCAGGATGGTCTGAAGGGTATCTTTCAGGTTCCTGCTAAAGATCTTTCCATCGAACGTTTTACGAAGGCGCTGACTGCCCATATCAGGAGTTTTGTTTAAGATCATGACCCAAACCATCCATAAACTGATCAATGGCGATGCAAGAGATTTGACATTTCTTGAAGATGAGTCGGTGCATTTAGTCGTGACATCACCACCCTACTGGAATCTTAAACAGTATAATGAGAATCCGGGTCAATTAGGACACATTCAAGATTATGAGATTTTTTTAACCGAACTGGAGAAAGTTTGGCGTCATATTTATCGGATACTAGTGCCGGGAGGACGCCTGGTGTGTGTAGTCGGAGATGTTTGCGTGGCGCGACGTAATTTTGGAAGACATCTTGTCTTTCCTCTTCATGCCGACATCTGCGTGTCGTGTCGCCGTATCGGTTTTGATAATCTCAATCCGATTGTCTGGCATAAAATTTCCAATGCTTCTTATGAAGTTTCGAACGGCTCAAAATTTCTTGGTAAACCCTATGAACCCAATGCGATCATTAAAAATGACATGGAATTTATCCTCATGCAGCGTAAACCGGGTGGGTATCGGAAGCCGACTGAGGCGCAACGCAAAGCCAGTAAAATTAAAAAAGAGGAGTTTAATCAGTGGTTTCAGCAGATATGGAATATCACCGGGGCTTCAACCAAAAACCATCCGGCGCCGTTTCCTCTTGAATTGGCGATTCGATTGGTACGTATGTTTTCGTTTGTCGGGGATACGGTGCTGGACCCATTCTGCGGCTCGGGAACAACTATGATCGCAGCTTTGAAAATGGAGCGCAATAGTATCGGCGTTGAGATCGACCCCGAATATTGTCGTGCGACAGCCCGACACTTGAAAGGCGAATCATCCGATCTGTTTTCCCGTTCCCAGCTCTATTTTGAAAAGGTCGACTACAAACAAGCGTGCATGCTTAGGGAAGACTCAGAGCTTTATAAAGTGCGTCCTGTGAAAAAAAAAACGAGATAATATCAGGTGGGGATCTCTAAAAATTCACTTTATCAGCGATGAAGCTTAATAAAATAAGCCAAATATAAAAAATAAAACCCCTAAAAAGCGTATTTTTAGAGACCCCGAGGTGGCATCAAATAAGAACACGAAGCGCAAATAAACAACCATCAGTTTTCAGCTGGTGGTTGTTTATTAAAATTCTGGGGATCTCTCAAAATTCATTTTAACGATTACGAGACTCTTAAAAATCGACCAAATATGAACAGGCAATTCCTCATTAGAGATCCCGTCCTGTTAATCGTGTAAATCCTACTTCAATGTAAACCACTAATCCTCGATCTTAATTTTAATCTCATCCGAGTTGGCCTTGAGCTCGGGGGCGTACATGGCCTGGGCGCGGGTGGGCAGGGCGCTGAAGCGGCCCGGGATCTCGGCCCGCATGCGGTAGGAGAGACTGTGTTTGCCGCGCGCGAGATGCGAGAGGAAAAAGCAGACCCGTTCGTCGCGCAGTTCCATGTAAGCGGAGAGCCCGCCCCGGGTATAGCCGCTTTGCACCTGCAGGGGCTCGAAACCGGCCGCCTTCATATCCTCGAAGATCAGGTACTCGTAATCGTTCTTGCTCTCGATTTCGAGCTCGATCTCCACCAGGTCGCCGCTCTTGAGGGTCGAGAGATTGGGCAGAAGTTGACGCTCGTATTTTTCGACCTTCTGGTCCAGAGCCTGGCCTGAAGACCCGGCCGCTTTCACGGTTTTGTCGATTTTATTGAGCTTGTAATACTTGCGCTCCACTTTGATCTCCAAGCCGGTCTTGGTGATAAAATCTTCCAAAGTAAAGTTAGTCAGATAAGCATTGAAGTAAACCGGGCCGGTCCCCTGGCGCACGATCTTGATCTCGTGTGGGCCGGAGGAGAGCTCCTTGCCGGAGAGGACCAGTTTATTGTCAAAAGTAAAAAGGTCTTGAGGTTTAATGGTGACTTCTTTTTTCTTTTGACCGTCTACATAGATTGTGAGCACCATATCGGGCTTGTCTTCAGCACTGGCTTTGAGATAATCGGCCAGGGCTTCGATGCACAGAGCCGTGTCGCGGGTCGAGTGCCAATAAGTCGCGTTCTTGCGGTTGTTGAGCAAGTACTTGGCCAAGCCGGCAGCTTTGTCGCTCTTGGGATCGGTCAAAGCCAGGAGTTTTAAATAATAGGCCTGGGTCTCGAACTCGCTGCCGTACCAGTACCACCAGTAATATTGGCCGGAGAGGTTCAGGTAAGCGGTCTGGTTTTCAGAATCCATGACCAGGTACTGCTCGATGTTCTGCAATACCATTTTCAGTTTGTCAATCTGTTTGGTCAAATGCAAGCCCACGCCGAAAAGGGCGTTGCCGTACAAGGAGAGCTTGGTGCGGTCGCGATACAGAAACTCGCGCATATCCGGGTTGTCCTTGCCGGCTTCAGCCAGGGTTTTATATACAAAAGCATCCAGGTTGTCGGCTTGTCCCTTTTCAGGTTTCAGATTGAGGGGTCTGTTTTTGAGTTTTTGCACCTCTTTTCTCTGATATTCCGCGAGCCAGGCCAGTCCGCGCTCCAGGACATTGGGCGGCAGGGTCATGTCGTTTTTCTTGGCGGTCAGAAAACCCTGGACCACATAGGCCGTGGTATGGGGGTAGGATTGCTCACCCCAGCCCGAGAACCAGCCCCAGCCGCCGTCTTGCAGTTGCATGTTGGTGAGGCGTTGCAGGCCTTGTTTGATCATGAGGTTCACGGTTTGTTCGTCAAAGACCGGGTTGCGGTTTTGGCGCTGCCATTGCGCGGCCCGTTCCTTGTCATTGCCGATCTCTTGGCTGTTCAGGTTGATTCTTTTTTCCTGAATGGCTTTGAGATCCAGACCCATTTGCTTGAGCACCTTGCGGGTGATGACCGTGGGCAGGAAGCGGTTCAGGGTCTGCTCGGTGCAGCCGTACGGGTAGTCGGCCAGATAGGGGAGGGCGTCGACCAGGGCCGCGGCAAGGGTAGGGGAATAGCGCAGTTCCAGCCGGGTTTGGTCGATGCGGCGTTCCCGGGGCACCTGGATTTGAATCTTGGCTTCGGATTGGTTTCTGCGAATGGCGCCCGAGAAAGAGTCGGTTTTGAGCATGCCGTGCACATAGACCGGGAATTTCATTTGTACGGCATCGGATTCCTGGTCGGTCAGGGCTTTCATGCGTATAACGGCTTCGCCCTCTTGGGTTACTTTAACGCGCCAGTCCACGCGGGCTTCGGTCTGGGGATCAATTGTAATCGTACGGGTCTTGGGTTCCAGGGCTTCGAGGCAGGCTCCGTCGAGTTCCAGCACAGCCTGGACTTTCTTGGTTTTGTCCAAGTAGTTATGGATATTGGCGGAGAGGACGACTTCGTCTTTTTCAACGAAGAAGCGCGGGGCCTGGAGTCGCAGGACCAGGTTTTTGGTGGTGACGACCTCAGCGCGGGCTTCGCCCACGCGGGTGCCGGTTCCCATGGCCCAGCTCTTGATGAGCCAGGTGGTCAGGTTCTCCGGCATCTTGAATTTGACTTCAGCGATTCCTTCGTTGTCGGTCTCGAGGTTGGCGGCCCAGAAGGCCGTGTCGGCAAAGGAGCTGCGCAGCATGGGCTGAATTGTTTCGAGTTCGGGAGACTCTCCTTCGGGTTCTGATGTCGATTTTTTATCTTCATTGGGTTGCGATTCCGATTTCAGGGCTACGGCTGCCGGTTTTGCGGCAGAAAAGAGCAGATTTTTCGAAGATCTGTCGTCTTTGCCTTTTTGCAAACCGCCCACAACTCCATTGTCCATTCTTTGCCTCAGCATCGATTCATCATCTGCCGTGGTTTGGCCGAACGCACCGATGGCTTGCATGGCTGCCCGGCCCGGAGCAACCAGGTTGAAAAAAGTGCGCTCCAGGTTCGTTTCCGTGCGGGGATAATGTTGCCGCCGCCATTTCCAGAAAAACTCCTTAATGGCGGGCACATTGCTGCCGCCGGAAATGTATTCGAGAGCCTTATCATACACGGTCAAGACGGTCGAGCCCTTGAAGGGCCGGCCCTCGAGATCGGTCAGCTTCACCCGGATTTTGGCCTCCTGACCGGGTTTGTAAATGTTTGCGGAGGGCAGGACCGCGACGTTGAGCACACGTTGGACCGGCGGGACCAGGATTTCGCGCGTTTCGCTGTAACATTTGCCGTCGCTGACGGTAAAGGCTTCCATAAAAAAGTTGGGCATGTCTTTGGGAGCCACTAGAATTTCTTCGATCGCGCTTTGGTTCTTGAGTTGCAGGATCTTGGGTTGCAGATACACGCCGTTACTGGGCCGGACAAAGAGCACAACGGTGCTTTCCGGCCGGTTGGTGTGGAGCATAAGCCGGACCTTTTCGTCCGGGCCGTATTCGGTTTTATCGGGCAGCAGTTCGATTTCATTGAAACGAAACAAAGCGGTGTCGGCGCCCTGGCCCTGGACAAAGAAAATATAGCCGCCTTCCCTGGTGTGCTTTTTACTATCCGTGACTTTATAAGCCAGGCGGTACTGGCCCGGAGCCGAAGCTTTGATCTGTTGACGGGCTTGTCCCCGGCTGTCGGTGTTCAGGGGCCATTTTTGCATTTCGACTTCTATGGGATTGTTCTCGCGATATTGAATCTGCAGCAGTTTCAGTTCGCCCTGACCCTGAACCGGATTTTGATCCAAAGTTAAAGCATTGAAACGGGCCTGGACTACGTCGCCGACCCGGTAATGGCCGCGGTCGACCCAGGCATAGACCTTGAAGGGGTCGCGGCCGGCCAAGACCCGGCCCTGGCCCACGATGGTACGGCGCGATTGGTCGGTCACTTCGGCGGTGATTGTGTATTGATGATCCTGGTCGCCATGCATCTCCTTGGCCACGGAACTGTCCAATTCGATTTTGAGCATGCCGGTTTCGTCGATTTGGGCTTCGGCTTCAGCCACCAGTTCGGGTTGTTCGGCGTTGCGCGGCCACCACCAGGGATAAGGCCGTTTACAGCCCCAATAGCGCCAACCCGGATACCATTCGTAATCATAAGCAAACCAGCCGTAGCCTGAACCGTAAAACCAGTCCCAGGGGCCGGGCGGGTACCAGGCACCTTGATAGCTGGAACGCAAAACCTTGTATTTCACCTTGGCTTTGGTTACGGGTGCGCCGAAATAATATTTGGCGGCAATGGTCACGTTGAATTTATCGCCGAGTTGCACCGGCTCCCGGGGCGCTTCGATTTTCACTTCGAATTCCGGTTTTTTGTATTCTTCCACCCGGAATGTGGCAGGAAGTCTGCCGGCGGTATAGAGTGTATATTGGCCGAGCCCAGCATCGGCCGGCAATAAGTACTCGCCGGAGATGCCGCC
>RPPU01000120.1 GCA_003819975.1 Desulfobacteraceae bacterium | reverse complement strand
CATAAACTTCAAACCCGTTATAACCCATCTTGATCCCGATCAATACCGGCGCCTGAACATAGGAGCAGAAACGCTTTGCGACTGCTTCCGCCTCTTCGGGCTTGGTGACCACAAACGGTTCCCCCATACCGGATTTTGCCACGCCTTCGATCAAATAGCGGTTCACGCTGGAGCCGATGCCGAACGAAAACATATTGGCCTGATCCAAGTTTTCGTAAATATAATCAAAAACTCCTTTTTCACCGTCGATATATCCGTCGGTGATTAAAAGGATGGTCCGCGAAAATTCTTTTTGCTTGGGAATGGCCATGGCCCTTTTCACAGCCCTCAACAGTTCCGTGCCGCCGCCCCCTTGCTGGCTATCGATCACAGCCAATGCTTTTTGTATGTTTTCAGTGCTGGCCGGTATGGACTCGGGCGCCATCTCGGCCGAAGCGCCCGCAAAAAGCACCACATTGAACTTGTCGGTCGGCTTCAGGCTGCCGATCAAATTTTTCAGCAGTTCCTTGGAAACGTTCAAGGGGAAACCATTCATGGAGCCCGAAACGTCCACCACAAAGATATATTCACGGGGAACAATATCGATTGTTGCGGTTCGTTGCGGCGGTTGCACCATGAGCAGAAAGAAGTTTTCCTCTTTGCCTTCGTACAACATCAAGCCGGACTGAATCGTCTTGCCGGCCAAACGGTAATTCAGGATGAAATCCTTGTTTCCCGCGTACTTCTCTGAATCCGGCAGCTCCACCAGCGCCGTGGATTGATTTTCATAGCGGATGCCGGTCTGATGGGAAGGGCAGATCACTTCCTGCAGCGGCAGGCCGCTTGAGAGGGCGGCCGAAATCCGAAATAGGCTTTTGGGCAAGATCCCTTCCTTGAGATACGGATTTTGTACCCATTTATCGGATTCCGGCGCGCCCTCGGCCGGTTGGCTGGAATAGCGCGGTCCCACCACCGTGGGATAAACGAATTCATAAACCCCGGCGGTCGGCACGAGCAATTCCGTGTAGCGCAATTCAATCTCGATCACGTCTTTGGGCATGATATTGGCGACATTCATGCTGAAAACATTGGGCCGTTGTTGTTCGAGCAGAGAAGCGCTCTTTCCTGCGCTCTTGGCTTGTTCGAACTCTTTCTTGGCTTCTTCTTTTTCCTTGATCTTGGCGATAATCACATGACTACCAATGGTCATTTTCATGCCGTGCACGGCCGCGCGCGTGGAAGCCGGAAAAATATAGCGGCCGTGAATCGGCCGGCTGCCCTCATTGGTATATTTTTGAATGACCGTCACATCGGCGATCACGCCGTTAATTGCGACCTTGACCTCGGTTTCCTTTAAAGGAAAATGATCCGTGCCCGGATCGCCGCCTTCGACAAAAAAATAAGGCGAAAGCGTCTTGCTTGCCCCTTCCTCGGCCCGCCCCGATCCTGATACAATCAAAGCCATGACCCCAACCATTAAACATATCAGCCACTTACTTGTTTTCATAAAATGCCCTCCCATTTTCATTTTTTAATAATACGTAAAAAATTATTCCTGAGTATGGGCCGGGCGAATGAAAGGAATTTGAAGATTGTGAGAAAAATAGGGGAATTTTAGAGATTGAAGAAAGAATTCAGAAGCCGGAAGTCAGTATCCGGCAAAAGAAAATCGAATTTGTTGATTTGTTGGATATTGAATAAATATTGATTAATCGATAGCCCAATAAACAATACTCAGATGTGCAAAGAAAAATATGACTTGAACAAAATTTAATACCAGCCCATGAAGTATAAACATAAACGTTAACCGGTGATTCATGCCACTGCGATATATGCATATTGGCATAGTTACCAAACAAAAGATCATACTTGTAAACATAGGAATGAGAATGAAGAATGAAATCCATTCATTACCATTCCACGGCCCATGATTATAACCGAGCAATCCCCATTGCTCCTCATTCGGTATAATTCCTGCGCATCTTCCCCATACATAAATGCCCAATGGCATCAAACCAAAGAATAAAGAAGCTAAACCCAACCAAATGAATATTTTATCAAAATTGAAAAGATAATTTGTTATTCGCTTCATTTTGCTCTCCGCCCATCAAACAGGTCTTTTCCATTTATTTGGGATTTAATATGGCCTCTTTAGATGCGTCGGTTTTGAAAACAAAAAGAAAAAGCGATGAAAAAATGAATCTATCCTGCCGAAAACAGCAGGATATCTTCATAAAAAAATCCGCTCAAAGCGGATTTTTAAGAGAAAAAATGGCATAGGAAAATTGCCGAATCAATAATCAATTCAGGCATCACTTCTTCTGTTCAAGCTTCTCTTTAATTGCACCCCATGATTGTCCTTCTTCCGGAGCCGCTTTATGAGCGGCAAGTCGCCGATCCAGTTCATCTCTTTGCGCGTCAGTAACCCCTAATGACGCTTGATCGGCAATAAATAGCTCGTAGACTCTGAGAAAAACGACCCCGGATAGAATCAAAATACTACCGATGATTTGGATTCCGCTCAAGCGCTCGTTGAATAAAAAGAAAGCGAGGATTGCGGTAAAGACCGGTTCCGAAGTCAGGATCAGGTTGGTCACGCTGGCAGGCAGGAGACTGAGACTGACATTGTACAAGCCGAAACCCAGCAGGGTCGGCCCGGCCGCCAAGAGAAATAAAACGATCCATCCTTTTGCGGCCTTTCCCAGCCAAAACATATCCGTCGGTTTGGCGGCGGTGCCGGGTAAAAATCCCCCGGGTAAAAGATTGTAGGCCAGCATAAAACACATGGCAATACCAAAGGTGTAAAACACGATCGTCCAGGGGTTTAAACCGCGTTGCGAAGCCGAACGACCCATCAAGGAATAGACCGCGTAACACAAACCTGCAGAGATGCCGGTAAAAATGCCCAAAAGATTTGTACGCCAGACCGTTGCATTCAACGCATCCGCAACCAACACGCACCCGGCGAGGCATAAAACCACCGCCAGGATCTTACCCCAGCCCAGTTCTTCCTTCAAAAACCACCATCCCAGCAGGGCCGTAAACGCGGCCGAACAATAAACCAGAACTGTGGAAACAGCCGCGCCGTTCAAGGCGACCGATAAAGTCCAGGTGGCATTGAATAACGACAGCACAAAACCGTAGATCACCACATAAAACAGATTCAATTGTTTTACAGCCAACAGAGCCGGCCGCGCCACACCCAATACGACCAGCAAGGTCAGGACGACAAACCCTTCCCGCCAAAACGCCAGCACCAAAGCAGGCATTTGATAGGTCTGGGTCAGATGCCGAATAAAAATGGCCGTGGTCGATAAAATCACCGAGCTGAGCAAGGCCACGGCATAGCCGCGGCTTACATTTGATGTTTGAAATTTCATTTTATTCTTTCAACTTTTTATGATTATTTCTTATTCTTAAAAATATAGTTTTTTGTGGTGCGATAAATCCAAGAAGCTGCTTATGTTTGCCTTTTTTACGACCTTTTTCTGCCTCGCGCAGCGATGAGCTCTTTTGCCCGCTCGTGTCGAGCGGGCAAAAAATCTGCGGCAATCTGTGGAAATCTGCGGTTAAAAAGCTCTTTTGATGCTTTTCAATTAATCCCGTATTCCGGGCACTTCGGACTGTTGTCAAAAGGCGCGACTGGCGTGCCCCAGACATGTCTTTTAATGGTGCCGTTTTTTACATTGTCCGTTTCCGACAGCTCCCGCACCTGGTTGTTCTTGTCGACTTCAACGGTGAAATTGTCCGTGCCGCCGGTGAGCCAGATCACCTCACGCTTGATCTCAAATGTTTGTCCCGGACCCAGATTCGGCACATTAAAATTCTGCGTGCCGTGCCCTTCGATCCGCCAACGCGCGATCGATATCCCGGACGTCACCTCTCCGGTGTTCTTTACGATTGCCCTGAGTTTTGCTTCCTTGGTTGTGATCGCCTCCAGCCGGTCTTTAACGCAAACCACCAGGTTCGGAAGGCCCTGCACCAAAACATATTGGTCAATATGATTATTGCCCTCGCTCTGTTCATCGACTACATGGGTGATGTCCAGATCGACCTGGAATGAATACCCTCCCGGACTCAAAGACGCACCCGGCGGCCAGGCCAGTGAAATCGTGTGCCGGTCACCCATATTGAGCGTCGGTACGTCGAATATCTTGCTGACGAGTTGAGATGCATTTCCATTTTGGGGACCGAACGTGATCCGCGCCTGACAGGGAACGGATTTACCGGCCTGCTTGTTGATAATCGTTGCATTCAATTTCAGATTGTCGCGGTCGGCGGTGGTCGGATTCTTGGGAATCGTGCTCCAGGAATAGAAATCGAGATCGGGTTTTCCGCTCATGATGCTGAAGCGCTCGCTCCGAACCTTGATTTTTTGATCCAGCGTTGTAAGCTGAATATAATAATTATCGCCCAACATATTCGCGGGCACATTCCAGCGATACCCGTTCACGCAAACCCTCGGATTGATTTCAAACGGCGCAAAAGGCATTTGAATATACGCGATCCGAACGCATTTCTCCGGCACATACCCCTCGGCCGACCATTGGATCACGAACTCCCGGCCCGCCACCAGATAATCGCCCGGCTTGGGACTCGTGATAATCAGCTTGCCCAAAGGCTGCTCCGGCGGCGGATTAACGGGAACGGGTTTTTGGACTTGAACCGGCGCAGATAGAGTTTTTTTAACCGGAGGAGTGCCGGCCCAACCAATCATTATGAAACCGGCTAAAAAAATCAAAATTGCTATTGTTTTCATTTTAATGTGATTCATAATTTTTTCTTCCCCTCGGCGCTCTCTGTGCCTCGAACGAGCCCAGCGAGTGGGCGGTGAATAAATCTTCAATCCTTTTCAACCCTGGTCTGATTTCGATCTTGTACTGCTTTCCAGGGCTTTCTTCACAATCCGGGCCAAATCGTGAATTCCGATCGGTTTGTAAAGAAACTCGCGCACGCCCATTATCTTGGCTTGATCCGGCGAAACCAGCTCGCTGAATCCGGTGCAAAGAATAATGGGAACAGTCGCCTTGATTTGCAATAGGGCCCGGGCCAGCTCCACTCCGGTCATTTCCGGCATGGTCTGGTCCGTGATCACCAAATCAAAATCATCCGGATGAGCCTGAAACATTTGCATCGCTTCCGCGCTGTGGGCTTGAGCCGTAACCCGGTACCCGATACTCCTTAACATGATTTCCATGGTATCCAGCAGCAGCGGCTCGTCATCCACGAGCAAGATACGTTCGTTGTTCCCACGCTCCAGTTTCTTGCCCTTTACTTCCTGGGGCCGGTCACTGCTCGGAACGACGGCCAATAATACTTCAAAGACAGCGCCCTTGCCCGGCTCGCTCTGAACCCGGATGCTGCCTTTATGGCCCTTGACGATCCCGTGCACCACCGCCAATCCCAAACCGGTCCCCTCGCCCGGGCCCTTGGTCGTGAAATAAGGTTCGAAAATCCGGTCGATCACCGCCGGATCAATGCCGGACCCCGTATCCTGAACCGTTAATTTACAGAATGTTCCGGCTTGCAAATCGGGATACTCCTTAATTTCATTCTCCCCCAATGACACCCGGGCCAGAGCGACACTCAACACACCGCCTTTTTGCCGCATGGCATGACCGGCATTGACGCCCAGGTTCATAAGCACTTGGTGGATCTGGGTCGGATCGGCCAAAACCGGTCCGGCATCCTTGTCGATGTCCTGACGGATCTCGATGGTTGAAGGCAATGAAGCCCGCAGCAGTTTCACAACGTCCCTGGCGATGCTGCCGATATTGACGGGCCGGCGATCCTGTTCGCTACGCGCGCTGAAAGCCAGGATCTGCCTGATCAAATCCCGGGCCCGTTCGCCTGCTTTCAGCACTTCTTGCAGTTTTGGGACCATCGGGCTTTCTTCCGAAGCTTCCATGAGCGCTATTTCCGTATACCCCAGAATAATGCCGACAATGTTGTTGAAGTCGTGGGCAATGCCTCCGGCCAAGGTCCCGATCGCTTCCATTTTCTGAGCCTGCACCAGTTGCGATTCCAGTCTTTTCCGCTCCGTAATGTCCCGGATAAAACCTTGATAACCCAAAAGCATTCCGTCTTTATCGCGCCAAACCGCGGCGCTTTGCAGACAATCTATTTCCCGGCCGTCTTTCCGGCGCAACTTGATTTCGAAATCCTTGACCGCACCCTCTTTTTCAAGCTGCTCGCGGAACATTCGTTTTTCATCCGGATTGGCAAAAGCACTCATCAGATCGAGTTCTTCCGTTTCTTTGCGGGTGTAACCCAACAAATCCATCATGGCCCGATTGTAATCCAGTAAAAATCCATCCAGCCTGGCCATATAAATCGCGTCCCGGGACTTTTCGAAAAGACTGCGATATTTCTTTTCGCTTTCACCCAAAGCTTCCTGGGATTGCTTCAAAGCCAGCAACGCATTAACGCGTACCAGCAATTCGTCTTTTTCAAACGGCTTGATCAGATAGTCGTTGACCCCCGCGTCAAAGGCGTTAATCAAGCCCCGAATATGGTTTTTGACGGTCAGCATTAAAATGGGCAATTCGATGTGATTATAGGTTTCGCGCAGCTTGCGGCTGACTTCATATCCCGACATGCGCGGCATCATCAGGTCCAACAAAATCAAATCGGGTTTTTCTTTTTGAACGGCGGCCAGGGCCTCCGGCCCGCTGGAACAGGTCGTAATTTGGAAATAGTGCAGCGACAAATAATTACGCACAACCTGCAGATTGACCGGCTCGTCATCCACAACCAAAATGTGCGCCGCTTGTTGCCCGGATTCGCTCTGGGCCCCGTCCGGATTTTCGGATACGTCCGCCTGGAGATGAGGAGTGGCCCGTTCCTTTAATTCGGGCGCTTTGGCTCGCGGGAGTGTTGTTTGATCCATATGGACCGGCATGTAAAAAGTGAAGCAGGAACCTTGCCGGAGCACGGATTCCACCCGAATCGAACCCCCGTGCAATTCAACCAATTGCTTGGTGATCCCGAGACCCAAACCGACCCCGCCGTATTTTCGGGTGGCGGTGAAATCCAATTGCGTAAAAGCATCGAAAATCTGGTCTAGTTGTTCCGCTGAAATTCCAATGCCGGTATCGCGCACGGCAATTGAAACCTGATCGGCCTGGTGGGTTGCCGAAACCGTGACCGACCCGTGGTCCGTGAATTTGACGGCATTGCCGATTAAATTATATAAAATCTGCTGCACGCGAGTTTCATCGGCCGTCACCAGCGGCAGATCGGAGGGCACGGCATTGATCAATTGCAGTTCTTTATTGCCGATCAATGGCCGAAAAGCGGCCAGAACCACCTCGGCCACCGAGCGTATATCCAGGGGAGCCGGTTTGAGTTCGATCTCTTTATGTTTGAGGCGCGACCAATCCAGCACATCGTCGATGAGATTGCTTAAGCGCTTGCTGTTGGAAACCACCATCCGCAAATTGGCTTTTACTTTGGCGTTTACCGGCCCGACCGCCCCGGAAATAAGCGATTCCGTGAGCCCGATAATCCCGTGCAACGGCGTGCGCAATTCATGGGACGTATTAACCAAAAACTCGTCTTTGAGCTCGTCCAGACGTTGCAAGCGTTCCGTCACCAGCCGTTCCCGGTCCAACTCTTTCTGCTTTTGAGCCAATATGCGGGCCTGGGATTGCGTGCGCATATGCACGATACCCGCTACCAGGCCGACGCTGAACAAACCATACATGAGATAGGCCCACCAAGTCCGCCACCAAGGCGGTAAAATGGTGACACGCACGGCTTTGCCCTCTTCGTTCCAGACCCCGTCATTATTGGAGGCTTTGACCCTAAACACATAATTCCCCGGAGGCAGACTGGTGTAAGTAGCCAGCCGCCGGGTACTGTCCACGTAATTCCATTCCCGGTCGAATCCTTCCAACTTGTAGGCGTATTGATTCTTTTCCGGAAACCGATAATTCAGGGCCGCGAACTCGAAAGAGAATACCGATTGTTTATATGCAAGCGTTATGCGCTCAACTTCATTGATCTGCATTTGCAACGGAGACTCTTTTCCCCCAATCGGCGCCGGCTTGTTGAAAATCTCAAGCCCGGTCAGCGCCACCGGCGGCACATAGGGGTTATCGACAATCTGCTCCGCATAAAACGCATTCAATCCGTTGGGGCCGCCGAAAAACATTTCCCCATCCCCGGTTTTAAGACCGCTTTGGAATTGAAACTGCTCGCTCTGCAATCCGTCTCCGGCATCGTAATTGCGAAATTGCTTCACAGCCGGATCGAACCGGGAAATCCCGCCTTGAGTGCTGATCCAAAGCCGGTTCCGTTGGTCTTCCAATACTCTTCCGATGCTGTCGTTAGGAAGTCCGTTTTGGGCGCCGTAGGCAATGAATGTTTCGCCGGTCGGATCGAACTGATTCAAGCCATTCGCCGTAGAAATCCACAATAAACCTTTGGAATCCTCATAAATGGCCCTGACCTGGTCATGGCTCAAACCGGACGGATTCCCGGGATCGTAGCGAAAACGCACAAAACGGCCGCTTACGCGCTCTAACTTGTTTAGACCCTCATAGGTGCCGATCCAGATTTGTTTATTGCGGTCCTCGATCATGCAGAGAATCCGCCGGCTGCTCAGGCTTGCGGGGTCATTGGGCACGGGTTGATAGCGAACAAACTTGCCCGTAGCCGGATCAAACCGGTTGAGTCCGCCGCCGAACGTTCCGATCCATAAGGTGCCGTCGGAATCCAACAGAATCGATCGTACATCGTTGTTGCTCAAACTGGCCGGATCCTCGGGCTTATTCTGATAACGGATAAAACCGTTCCGGCCTTGAACCATTTTGTTTAGACCGCCGCTGAAAGTTCCGATCCATAATGCTCCTTGGCGGTCCTCACCCAGCGCCGAAACAATGTTGTCGCTCAAACTGTGCCGATCTCGAGGGTTGTTTTGAAAGCAGGTTATTTTTCCAGTGGACCGGTCCAGGCGATTAAGCCCGCCCCCGCTGGTTCCGATCCAAACGATCCCGTTGCGGTCTTCATAAAGCGATTGAATGCTGTTGACGCTCAAGCTGAAAGGATTATTAGGGTCATGTTGCAGCAATCTGAATTTGGCTGCTTTGCGATCGAACCGGTTGACCCCCCCGCCCCAGGTCCCCACCCAATAGGCGCCGGCCCGGTCTTCGCAGATGGCGTACACGCGCGGACTGCTGAGACCCTGTGGATTTTCGACCTGATACAAATATTGTGCAAACCGGCCCGTTTTTGGCTCCATCTGGGTCAGGCCGTTATCCGTGCCGATCCAAAACGCGCCGGCTCGATCCCGAAAAAAACTCCTGATGACATTATGAGTCAAACCCTGCCGTGATCCGGGACCGGACACATAACGGATGAATCGCCCCGATGCCGGGTCGAATTTGTTAAAACCGCCGCGGGTGCCGATCCACAAAAAACCATGTTCGTCTTCGTGCAGAGTCATAACAAAATTATGACTCAGGCTGTGGGGATCTTTGGGATTATTTTTGTAAACGACAAATGTCTGCCGGTCTTTATCAAATTTATTGAGCCCGGCATTGGTGCCGACCCAAAGTGTTCCGGAACGGTCTTCCAGGATCGCGCGCACATCCTCGCCGCTTAAATACCCCGGTTGATCGGGACTGGATTGATAGCGGGTGAACCGCCCCGTGGCTTTTTCGAATTTATTCAGCCCGCCGGCAAAAGTGCCGATCCACAGCGCCCCGGAACGATCTTCATAAATTGCGGTCACCAGGTCGCTGCTCAAGCTGTTTGGATCGCTCCCCTTGCGGCGGTT
>RPPU01000119.1 GCA_003819975.1 Desulfobacteraceae bacterium | reverse complement strand
GCGGGCCGGTCGGGGAAGCGTTGGGTGTAAATATCCAACCGGCGGCTTCCTTCTCCGTAATATTGGTTATAAGATCGGGCTTTCTTGAAATAGGTTTTCCAGATCGCGGCGATTTGCGCTTTGTCTTCGATTACAATTTTCTTTCCCATTGAACCGGAATACTTGTCGCCCACCAAGACCAATTGGGTGATATCATTTAGATGAATGTTTTGAGACAATAAGAAGTCATCAAAAGAACCGGCGCGCATATCGATGTTCGTATTCATAATAGTGTTTGGCTGTACAGAAGCAGCGACCGGATTGCTGAACCCTTTGACGGCGATTAAAAGACCCAATAAGGAAAGAGCTGAAAAGAAAAGAAGCGGTTTTAAACGCATGAATGTGCCTCCCAAAGTTGGATAAAGATAATACAGCTTAATGTATTTTACAACCGGAAAATGCTCAAATGATTTGAGTCAAAAAGAGACGAGCATTAAAATTACAAAATAAACCCGGCAGCGGTTAAAACAAATGCATCATAAAACCGATTTAACGCGAATCCGTCTTTTTCCCTGACAAGCGCTGCCGAGATTTGTCCGTCTGCGGCTATCCGCGGAAACCGGTGGTATGTAAATTCTTTCTTAGCAGGCTCGTTATTTTTATCGTTTATTATGATGATAGGTGTTTAGCTTGACAACATCAAGATGGGGATTTCTAAAAATAAGCCTTTTGCAATTTTACAATTCGATTCTCAAGAGCCGTTGTTGATAAAGTGTATTTTTAGAAATCCCGGGTTGTCGATAAGTGAAAGGTCATAATCAACCGGTTACCATATTACGGGCGCTTATTTGGATTGCGCGGACCAGGGCAGGAGCCCTCGTGTGACATGTCCGCGCTTTGACTCAGCGCGACACGTCACGCTTTAAAAAGCGGCGTCTTGCCGCCGCACTCCAAAGATCGACAAAAAGTTGTCGATAAACCCAAGCCATTTTCTCGCGCCAAGACGCCAAGACGCCAAGAAAACCAATTTTTATTCTAAAACCTTTACGGCTTTGCGTCTGGAGTAATTTTAAGTCTTTTAAAATTACGTCGTTGGCGCGAGAATAATCTTGCTGCCCTCTTAGGGCAAGGGCAAGAGCCCTCGTGTGGCCTTGTCTTCCAAGTAGGATCGCGGACGACGCGTAGAAGTTTAGGTCCACAACATCAGCAAAATGTTGTCAATAAGCGCCCTTTATTTTGCACCGTCATTCCGGCATGTCCTCTGGCAGGAATCCCATTGTCAAAATTTGAAAACATTTGCAAACTCTTTTACAAGTCCGTTGCACGCTTTTGCTTGAATTTTGGGTCTAGAAATGCGATATTTCTTTTCATAAATAGCTTTTCTTTTAAATTCTTATTTTAAATTAAGTAACATTTAAAAATATTTATCTTAATTGACTGTTATGAGTGAGCCAAACATAAAAGATACTTTATTTGCCGGCATAGACGCCGGATCGGTCAGCCTGAACGGGGTGGTGATTAATCAGCAAAAAGAGATTGTTTACGAAGCCCCTTACCGCCGCCATCTCGGCAATGTGGAACAAACGGTTCTTGAGTTGATTCAGAATTTGAATCGGGAATTCGGCCATACTCCTATCCAAGCTTTTGCTTTTACCGGTAATCACGGGCAAAAGATCAGCGATTCATTAGGTGGTTTTTTTGAATTTGAGACCATCTGCCAGGTTAGGGGCTGTTTGCAGGTTCGACCCGATACGCGCACCATTATCTGCATGGGCGGTCAAGACACAGCCCTTTTTCAGATCAGCCATCATCCGGATCAAAGCGGGGCGAGTCCGGTTTCTTGGGAATTGGATTATTTCAATTCCAATGGTCCCTGCGCTTCCGGCACCGGATCGTTCATCGACCAACAAGCCCAACGCCTGGCCACGGCCTTATACGAAACCCAGAGTCATATCTCCCAGGAGCAAATCGACCTGATCCTGGCCGATTTTATCCGGTTGGGCCTCCGGAGCCGTAAACCGTCCAATGTGGCCTGCCGCTGCACGGTATTCACCAAGTCCGACATGATCCATTTGCAGAACAAAGGCGAAAAACTCGAAAATATTATTTACGGTTTGCATATCGGCAATGCCCGCAATTACATAAGCACGATCGTATCCAACCGGGTTTTGACGGAACCGATTGTTTTCATCGGGGGCCTTTCCTTGAATGAATTGCAAGTGCGGGCTTTTAAAGAGTATTTCCCCGGTTTGATCGTACCGCCCCATTGTACTTCTTTGGGCGCTTTAGGGGCGGCGGTCCAGGCTCTGGAAGCAGGCGCTCGGACGCCATTGAATTTGGCGCAGATCCACGGGCCGGCCGGCGCCATTGAATACGCCAAAGCCTCAAAATTGGAATTAAAGCAGACCGATTTTCCGCAAGATAACCGCGTGCACCGACCGCATGCGGCCGGCGGCGGTTCTTATTATTTGGGGATCGATATCGGCTCCACCGAGACCAAATATGCCTTGATCGACAAAGAACGCCAAATCGTTCACAAAAGTTATGTGCCCACCCAGGGCAAGCCCATAGAGGTGACCCAGGGTCTACTTAAAACCCTTGAAGAAGAGATGGGCCGGCATATGGAAATCAACGGGGTGGCGGTCACCGGCTCGGGCCGCAACGTGGTCGGCGATTTTTTGAATGCCGATTTGATTATCGACGAGATCACGGCCCATGCCCGCGGCGCCGTAGCCATCGACCCCGATATCGACACGATCTTCGAGATCGGAGGTCAGGATTCCAAATACATTTCAATCTCGCATACGTTCCCGCTCGATTTTGATATGAACAAAGTCTGCGCGGCCGGGACCGGCAGTTTTTTGCACGAGCTGGCCAACAAATACGGGATTCAGATTGTCGGCGAATTCGAACAAATCGCGCTGGCTGCGGAAACCCCCGTCAAACTGGCCGAGCGCTGCACGGTTTTTATGGAATCGGACCTGGTCTCCTTTCATCAAAAGGGGTTGTTGCGCGAGAACCTGATTGCCGGTCTTTGCTATGCCATTGTGCATAACTACCTTAACCGGGTGGTCGGTAAACGCAAGATCGGCCGGCGCATCATGTTTCTGGGCGGGCCTTCTTTGAATCAGGGAGTCGTGGCCGCTTTTGAAAATGTTTTGGGCCGGGGTCTGATCGTACCCAAACACCGGGAAGTGCTCGGCGCTTTCGGCGCGGCCATCAGTGTCCTCGAACAGATGACCCGGGAAAAGCAAAGCCGCACCGGTTTCAGGGGGCTCCAAAGCGCCATCCACGACCATATGCAACATGAAGAAAAAGTCTGCCGGGCCGACAGCCAGTGCCATAACCAATGCAAACTCAAGATTTACGACTTTGACGGGCGCCGCAGCGTTTGGGGCGGCGAGTGCGGTCGTTATGAGTTTGCCCGCACGCGGGAAAGCAAAGAGGAAAATTATTTTCAATTGCGCGATGCTGTTTGGAAAGAACACCTGGCGGGCTTGGCCGTTGAGTTAAAGGAAAAAGCCGGGGAAGAACCTGTTTTGGAAGTGGACGGTCGACCCACCATCGGCATGCAACGGTCGCTTTATACCCTGCAAACCGGGGTCCTATGGGCCCATTTTTTCGATCAACTCGGCTTGCGCCTGGTTCTGACTCCGCCCACCAACAGCCGGATTTCCGATCTCGGGATTGAAGCCATGACCGCCGAGACCTGTTATCCCATTAAGGTTTCACACGGGCATGTGCGGGAGTTGATCGGCCGGACCCGTTTTCTTTTTTTACCGGTCGTCATCGATATGCCCACTGTTTTGCAAACCGAGGCCGGCTATTATTGCCCCTTGGTGCAGTCCAATCCTTATATGTTGCGCATGGCCCTGAAACTGGATGAAGAGACGACTCTCAAACCGATCGTTCACTTGAAATACGACCCTAAGACTTTGGCCCTGAGTCTGGCGGAGCAACTGGCCGCGCCTTTGAATAAAAAGCAATCCGAGATCAAGGCCGCGCTGATTTACGCTCTGGAGCGGCAGCAGGCGTTTCTGGTGGAAATGGTCCAAAAGGGGCAAGCGATTCTCGAAAACCATGATCCGGAAAAACCGCTGGTGATCGTGAGCGGCCGTCCTTATAATCTTTATGACGAGCGTCTGAATCTGCGCTTGGGCCGGAATCTGGCCAAGATCGGCATGCGAGGCTTGCCCATGGACTTCCTCGATTTGAATGCCGTGGACCTTGCGGATTTTCCGAACATGTATTGGGGCTTGGGCGCGCGTATTCTCAGAACCGCCAAATGGATCAAAGCTCAACCCAACACGTTCGGTCTGCACCTGACCAATTTCAGTTGCGGCGCCGATTCTTTTTTGGAGCATTTTTACAGGCATATCATGGAGGAAAAACCTTATTTGATCCTAGAGCTCGATGAACACAGCGCGGCTGCCGGAGTCATGACTCGGTTGGAGGCTTTTCACAACGTGATTGAAAATGTGATGGGTAAGGTGAATCAAACCGTTTACGAGAAGTTAAGGGCAGCGAGCTGAAAACAAAGGCTGAAGGCTGAAGGCTGAAGACTGAAGGAAGAAAGAGACAAGATTGCCGATTTAAGAATCAAGGCATAAGAATCAAGATTGTAAATTTAATAATTAAGAATCAAGAGTAAAGAACAAAGAAAGAATCCATGGTAGCCGTAGCTGAAAAACAGGTGTTTCAATCTCTTTCGGAAAAGGTGGGGCGGTTCGATCTCAAGGACAAAACTTTTGCGATCCCGGAGATGAATCCCATCGGCCCCCGGCTTATTGCCGCATCTTTCCGCAGTTTCGGCATCCGGGCTCTGGTGATGGAAACCTATAAGGGGTTGGATCTGGGGATCGAGTATTCTTCCGGCAAAGAGTGCTATCCCTGCCAGGTGACCATGGGCGACATTCTTCATTTTTTGAAAACCGAGCAGATCCGGCTGGGTAAGGCATTCCAGGCGGATGATTATATTTATTTTATGCCGGAATCTTCAGGCCCGTGCCGTTTCGGCATGTACAACAAATACCAGCGCATGGTTCTGGACTCCTTCCCGGATCTCAAGGAAGTTCGTATCGGCTCCCTGACCACTAAGGACGGTTATGCTTTGGACGGTCTCATTGCGAGGGACAAAGTCCGCGATTTGAAAAAAGCGGCCTACTTCGGTCTGGTCGTCGGCGATGTATTGGAACGCCTGGTTTGGCGGGTCCGGCCCTATGAAAAAGAGGCGGGCGCAACCGACGCATATATGGAGCAAGCCGTGCCGGTCATGATCAAGACCTTCGAGGTTTACGGCAAGCAAAAAAATTTCAAGGCGATTCTAAATCAATTGGAGGAAACGGTTCAGGGAGCGGTTCCCCTGATAGACCCCCGGATTCCGCCCAAGCCGTTGATCGGCATGGTGGGCGAGATCTATCTGCGTTCCCATGTTCTGTCCAACCAGCAGATCGTCAAAGTTTTGGAAAAATACGGAGCGGAAGTCGTCAATGCCTCCATCGGCGAATGGATGAATTATATCACTTATGAAGGGTTGCGCAAAGTCCGCGAAGAATGGCGGTTGAGTCTGAAACAGCTGCAATTGAGTTCCTTTTTCCGGCATTTGCGGGCGTGGCTGCGTTTTCGCGGCGAATTGTTTTATCAGGAATATCGGCAGAACCAGGCTTTTCAACGGGCGCGCCGCCACCTGGACTTGGCCGCGGATCACCAGGTCATGCATCTGGAGCAAATGCTCCGGGAACAGGACCTTTTTAGTTTTGACGTCGGCACTGAAGCTTGTTTGAGCATTTCCGGAATCATGGAATACATCCGGCACGGATTTAACGGCGTGATCAATGTTTACCCTTTTACTTGCATGCCCAGCACGGTCACCGCGGCCGTGGTTAAACCCCTGATGAGCCGGCACCGCATCCCTTACCTGGACACGGCTTATGATGCGGGTTATCAACCGGGCCGGGACGCGGCGGTACGGACTTTTATGTATCAGGCCCAACAGCATATGCGGAAAAACGGGCGCAAGAAGCATTAAGCCGGAAGTCGGAATTCAGAAGCCAGAAGTCAGAAGTCAGAATAAAAAAATAGGCGATGAAAAGCGGACAGGAGTCCGCTTGTACATCGTACAAGAGTCAGCAAGTGACTTGACCCGGGCTAAAGAATGTGGTGAATCGTCACATTCTTGTAAAGCCTGCGACTACCGTTATGGACAAACCTAATTTTCATCGAAATCCAAGTATCAAAGGAGGCAAAAGTGAAAAGAATCAATGTGATTTTAACTCTGTCTTTTTTAATGGTGGGACTGTTTTCTGTTGCAACAACAGCCGAATATAAAGGCGAATTCCGGATCGGCAACGGTGATGAGCCCAAGTCAATCGATCCGCATATTATGCAAGGGGTTCTGGAACGACGCATTCATATGACTCTTTTCGAGAATTTGACAAACATTAACCCGGAAGATGCTACGGCCATCCCCGGCGTGGCGGAGAGCTGGGAGATCAGTCCGGATGGAAAGACTTATACTTTTAAATTACGAAAAACGGTCTGGAGCGATGGGGTCCCGATTACGGCGCATACCTTTGTCAAATCTTGGCTGCGCATGCTTAAGCCAAGTACAAAAGCGCCGTATGCCTGGTTTCCGGCTATGTTTATCGCCGGCGCTCGTGATTATAATGAAGGTAGAACCGGATCGGAAAAGGTTAAAATAAAAGCAATCGACGATTACCTCTTGCAGGTGGAGCTGGAAGGGGCCTACCCCTTTTTTTTAACCTCCCTGACGCATCCTTCTTTTTCACCCGTGCCGCTACATGTCATTGACAAATATGGATTGGATTGGGTTAAAAAGGGACGAATCGTCAGCAATGGCCCTTTTATCCTTGAAGAATGGAAAAAAAATGAAATTATATCCTGTGTACCTAATTCGCTCTATTGGGACAAGGAAGCGGTCAGGCTATCTCGGGTCATTTTTTATCCCATTGAAGACAGTACCATAGCACATAATAAGTTTTTAAAGAGTGAGTTGGATTGGACCGACACGATTCCCATGGACCAGATCGAAGCGGCATTAGCCAGATCGGATTCCTATAATGTGCCCTATTTGGGGACATATTACTATGTTTTCAACTCTCGCCGGAAACCTTTTAGCGATCCAAGAGTACGTAAAGCGCTTTCCATTTCCATTAATCGTCAGGAGTTAATTAAAAAAACCACCAAGGCAGGTGAAATCGCCTCTACTGCTTTTGTCCCGCCTATCCCTGGCTATAAAACGATTTCAGGTAACCGGGAGGATATTGAGCTCGCCAAAAAATTATTGAGTGAAGCCGGTTTTGCGGGAGGTAAAGGTTTTCCAAAATTTAAGATTCTGTATAATACCTATAAAGACGGCAATGCTCATAAGACGATTGCCGAATTTATTCAGCAGCAATGGAAAGAGAATTTAGGCATTGAATGCAGATTGATGCAACAAGATTGGAAAGTGTATTTATCTATGCGACGTGATAGTAATTTCGATGTGGCCCGGGCGGGTTGGATCGGCGATTATCTGGATCCCAATACTTTTTTGGATATGTTTGGTCCCTATAGCGGTTTAAATGACGGCAGATACAGCAATAGTGAATATGATACATTTTTACTGAATGCGGCCGGGGAACTTAACTCAAAAAAAAGAATGGATCTCTTTAACCAAGCCGAAGAAATTCTGATCACACGGGACCAGGCAGTCATGCCGATTTATTATTTTACAACCAAAGGTATGATCGATACCGAGAAATGGGGCGGATGGTTTCCCAATATCATGAATCTTCATCCGACCAAGAATATTTTTCTAAAATAATGGGTTTTTTTGGGTCGTTCTTGTCAAGAGCTGGATCGGAATCGTCTGATCCAGGTTTTTAAAATATCATAAAATATCCCTTACTTGACATAAAGGGTTTAATTTTTATATAGTGCAGTCAAGTTAAAATCGGGATTCCTAACTAGATTTGCGTACAACCGGTTTAAAAACCTGAAAATGGATAGGGAAAAACATCCAACAGTCTGATATTTCGTTTAATTTTATCTCTGACTGAAAAAAGGAAGCGGGCCTGAATAAAGGCCGATTCAGGGCATTCAGAAAGATCTTTTTAACGATTTTTGTGAATTTGAGTGCGATTGAGATAAAAAAGTGCACCAAAAATGGAACGCTAACCTCAGAGTAAGAGGGTTTTGAGATTGGTCACGGCATTGAAAAGAGGGTTAGGCATGGTAGAAGAAAAAAATCAAAATTCAGATTTGGCAAACAATCAAGTTTCTGAGCCGGATGATAATAAAAGGGTTAAGTTTGAGATCTTTGGCGAGGAAATGATTGAAAAAAAAGTCAAACTGAGCGGCAATAGCGGCCGGGTCTATTTACCCCCTGATTGGGTCGGGCATACGGTCAAAATTATACGGGTTGATTAAAAAAAGGCATTTTAACCTTTAATATGTAGCGGGTTGATCATGGCTCTAAAAATAAGGAAATTAGAGAAAAAAGATGTGGAGGCCATTGGCCAGATTTATCAGTCGATCACCAGCAAGCCGGCCAATGATCTTTTTGAACAAATCGCCGCGGAACAGAGCACCACTAACCACCAGGGTTGTTTGGTGGCGGATAGCGACGGTAAAGTCATCGGATTTATCATCAGCTACCTTCTGAGAGGCGGTTTCGGCATGAGCCAAAGCGCCTGGATCATGACCCTGGGGGTCGAGCCCAGTCATATGGGGGAGGGCATCGGCGTTCAATTGGCTCAGGAGATCATGAATTATTACCAGAGCAAAGGGGTGGAATATATCTATACTTCGGTGCGTTGGGATTCGACCGACCTTTTGTCCTTTTTCAAAACCCTGGGTTTTGAACGCAGCAATTTCATCAATTTACGCAAAGTACTTGAGTAATGTTTTTTGATCCCGAAAAGCGGATCAAAAAACATGTATTCCGGCAAGCCGGAACAGGAGTTCCAGCGAGATCGCCGGAAGAGATTTGTGTCCTTATAGGGCGAATATTATTCAAATTTATTTTCCGACAGCTTTTAACCGATATTTTGGAATAAGAAGTATAGAATGGAGACATTATAATTCAGACTATTGTATTAATCGTTTTCTCCGACTGCGTCCGGTTATAAATCCCATCCTTGATCTATTTATCTCCCTTTTAATGAAAATGATTTTATGCGAGAAAGAATGATTTTATGAAAACAAAAATGTTGATTAATGCAGTGGAGCCGGAAGAGTACCGGGTGGCCTTTATGAAGGACGGCCGGCTTGACAGTTTCCATATCGAGACTTCAACCACCGCCCAGAAAGTGGGCAATATCTACAAAGGAGTGATCGATCAGGTCGAGCCCAGGCTGCAAGCCTGTTTTGTGAATATGGGTTCGGATAAGAACGGTTTTTTACCTCTCGACGAAGTTCACCCTGAATATTTTCACGGCGATTATTATAACCCGTCGGATGCGAGATTGCCGCCCATAGAAAAGGTGTTGAAAAAGGGCCAGGAAGTGCTGGTTCAGGTCACCAAAGAGATGCCCGGCCGCAAAGGCGCGCACTTAACCACCTACATATCGCTGGCCGGCCGCTACCTGGTTTTGACGCCGGGACACGCGGTCAAAGGCGTTTCCCGTAAAATAGAAACGGAAGAAGAAAGACAAAGATTAAAAGAGATGGCGATCGATATGAAGGTGCCGGAGGAGATCGGTTACATCGTGCGCACCGCGGCCATCAATCAAAACAAACGGGATCTGAACAAAGATCTGGCCCGCTTGATGCGCCTGTGGAAAAGCATTCGCGACAAAGTCAAGGAAG
>RPPU01000118.1 GCA_003819975.1 Desulfobacteraceae bacterium | reverse complement strand
CTATTGCCAAACCGCGTTCCGTCCTTTCCCCCTATGCGCCGGTGATTACCACCCTTCAGATCAAACCGGACAAGATCCGGATGTTGATCGGTCCGGGCGGCAAGGTCATCAAGGAGATCCAGAGCGTCACCAACGTCAAAATCAATGTAGATGACGACGGCAAAGTCGTGGTGGCGGCTCCGGATCAGGAATGCGCCAATGCGGCCATGGAAATGATCGGCCGCATCATTCAGGATGCGGAGATAGGCAAAATTTACAAAGGCAAAGTCGTCAAGATTATGGATTTCGGAGCTTTTGTGGAACTTTTTCCCGGGACCGACGGTTTGATTCATATCTCCCAGATCGCCAAGGAAAGGGTGAACCGGGTTACCGATATCCTGAAAGAGGGCGATGAAGTGACCGTCAAGGTGTTGGAGATCGACAAGAACGGCCGAATCTCCCTTTCCCGTAAAGCCGTTCTCGAGGATCAATAACAGGATGTTTCAAAAAACAGTTCTCCCCAATGGCGTTCGTATCATATCCGAAAAGTTGGAGCATTTTCGCTCCGTCTCCTTGGGGATCTGGGTGGATGTGGGTTCCCGCGATGAATCCGAAGAAGAAAACGGAATTTCTCATTTTATCGAACACATGAGCTTCAAGGGCACCCGCAAACGCAACGGATTGGATATTGCCAAGGAACTGGATGCGATCGGGGGGCTTTCCAACGCCTTTACCGGCAAAGAATACACCTGTTTTCACTCCAAGGTCTTGTACAAGCATTTTGAAATCCTGGCCGATATTTTGAGCGATCTTTTTTTGGACTCCCTTTTCGATCCTCTGGAAATGGACCGGGAAAGACAGGTTATCCTGCAGGAAGTCAAAATGGTGGAGGATACCCCCGACGAGTATATTCACGATCTGTTTCAGGAACAGTTTTTTAAAGGGCATCCGCTCAGCCGATCGGTGCTGGGCCACGAGCGCACCATCGCGGCCATTCAAAGAGAAACCATTCTGACCCATATCGAAAACTTCTACCGGCCCGAGAAAATCGTGATAGCGGCTGCCGGCCAGGTCGACCATCGGACCTTGGTGGGCTATTTTCAACCTTTATTCGAGGGTTTGTCTTCCAACCACCGGCCCGCGGAGCGGCAGCGCCCGCAAACCCGGCAAGGGCTCGTTGCCTATTATAAAGACTTGGAGCAAGCCCATATTTGCCTGGGCGGCCGGGCGCCCTTTTTGGCCAGCGAATCTCGTTTTGCCGCCGCCATCTGCAACACCATTCTGGGGGGCAATATGAGTTCGCGTCTTTTCCAGGAAATCCGGGAAAAGCGCGGTTTGGCTTATAATGTGTACTCTTTTTTATCCGCCCATATCGATGCCGGCATGTTGGGAATTTATGTCGGCATCGATCCGGCCAAAGCGAACGAAGCCCTGGAAATCATTCAAAGAGAAGTCATCAAGATCAAGCAGGGCGCGATCACCCCTGAAGAGCTGGCCGCGGCGAAAAACTATCTGATCGGCAGCATTTTACTGGGATCGGAAAGCACGGACAGCCGCATGATGCGCATCACCAAGAATGAGTTTGTCTTTGGCCGCTATATGGGGTATGATGAAATAGTCGAAAGCCTTGAAAAAGCGACCCTCGATGAAGTGGTCGCGGTCGCCCATGACACTTTTCAAAAAGAAGGTATTTCCCTGGTCACCTTGGGCGCCATTAAGGACCGGGATCTGGACCCAAACCATATTCATTTTTAGCTTAACCCGGCCGAGCCGGAACCAAAAATAAACTCAGTAGACATGGATAGGTTTTGAGAAATCATTCACCACGAAGGACGTAATTTCAGCAGATTCTGAAATTACTCCAGTGGCACAAAAGCACCAAAAATTTTTATTTATTTTTTTTACTTCGTGTCTTAGCGTCTTCGTGGTGAAAATATCTTGGCCCTTTTGAGCGTGAAATGACCCTGGAGCGGATTGAAATTCAAATCAAACGTCTGGAGCATGCCGAAGATTTACCCTTGCCCCGCTATGAAACCGCGGGGGCCTCAGGCCTGGATTTGCGGGCGGCGGTTCGGGAAGATATTACCCTGCATCCCGGCGACATAAAACTCATTCCCACCGGCATGGTTTTCTCCATTCCCGCGGGCTTTGAAGCCCAGATCCGGCCCCGCAGCGGATTGGCCTTGAAACACGGCATCGGCATGGTCAATGCGCCCGGTACGATCGATTCCGATTATCGGGGGGAGGTCGGCATTATCATGACCAATTGGGGGCCGGCGCCTTTTCAGATCAAGCGCGGAGACCGCATTGCCCAGATGATTATCGCGCGGGTTTATCAAGCTGAATTAGTCGAAACCGGTTGCCTGGACGACACCCGGCGCGGACCGGGCGGGTTCGGCCACAGCGGTGTAAGATAAAAAGAAAAGGAATAGACCTATGAACAACGCCATTCGAACTAATACCGGATTGCGAATTTTATTGGCTGGCTTTTTTCTATCCGTTTTGCTTACAGCCTGCGCCGAGGTGCCCTTGACCAAAAGGCAAGGGTTGCGCCTGGTGCCGCAGTCGGAACTTCTGCAAATGAGTTTTCAACAATACGACAAAGTTTTAAAAGAGTCCAAGCTTTCAAACCATACGGAAAAAGCACAGACGGTCAAGCGCGTGGGCCAGAAGGTCGCCGTGGCGGCGGAACAATTTCTTAATGACTCGGGGCTCTCTTCCGATCTTAATAATTACAAGTGGGATTTCAATTTGATCGAAGACGACAAAACCGTCAATGCCTGGTGCATGCCCGGGGGCAAGGTGGCGGTTTATACCGGGATTCTGCCCTATACCCAGGATGAAAACGGTTTGGCCGTTGTGATCGCTCATGAAGTCGCCCATGCCATTGCCAATCACGGCAATGAGCGCATGAGTCAAGGCTTGTTGGTGCAGATGGGCGGCTTGGCGTTTTCCGTGGCCCTGAAAGACCAACCCCAAAAAACCACAAATTTATATCTGATGGCTTATGGTTTGGGCGCCAATGTCGGTATTTTACTGCCCTATAGCCGTTTGCATGAAACCGAAGCCGATCATATCGGCTTGATGATTATGGCGCGGGCCGGGTATGACCCCAACGGGGCCGTCACTTTCTGGGAGCGGATGAACGCCAAAGCCGGGTCAAGGCCGCCGGAATTTCTTTCGACCCATCCGGCGCCGGACACGCGCATCGCGGATATCAAAACGTTTATTCCCGAGGCGATGCCGTATTATCATAAAGCGCCCTAAGGCTTTAAAGGGCCGTTGAATTTGAAACTGTAAAATTGAATATCGAATATCGAACACTGAATATTGAATGATAAAGGTTAACAGACTAAGTCGTAAGTTGGTTTTTTAACGCCGAATCCTTGTTGAATGATTTTGGAGCGATGCGACGGTGCCGGTGAAAGTTGCGGGATCCGTTTCCTTCCGGTGCCCTTGCCGCAGTTCCGCATAAGGTGCAGATGATAAAAAATCGCAGCCCACATCGCCAAATCTCCAATCCCGCTTTGCATATTGTTCTCTATCAACCTGAGATCCCGGCCAATACCGGCAATATCGCCCGGTTATGCGGGGCGGCCGAATTGCGTCTGCATCTGATTCATCCCTTGGGCTTCAGCCTGGAAGACCGCTATCTCAAGCGGGCCGGTTTGGATTATTGGCAGGAAGTCGATATTGAAGAACATTTAAATCGGGAAGCATTTGCGGAGACGATCCCCAAAACCCCCGGGATCAAACTGGTTGCTTTCAGCAGTCATGCAAGCCAAAATTACACGGACGCCGACTTGAGCCGCGGCGATTATCTTTTATTCGGACCCGAGTCAGCGGGTTTGCCCGCGGACCTGCGGGAAAGTTATCCTTGTTACCGGGTTCCCATTTGGGGCCGGGTGCGCAGCTTGAACCTTTCCACGACGGTCGGGATTGTGACGTATCATTATTTGCATCGGATGGGAAAGTTTTGAAGACAAGACTGAAGGCTAAAGACTGAAGTCTGAAGGCAGATATAGGAGTGTGACGTGTCCGCGCATTCCGAAGAAGGTCAAAAGTCAATGAATAACATAAAAAAGGGGCAACTATAGATCAGGGTGGACTTGACCAAGGGCATAGAGCCAGGCCCCCGTGCCTGCCCGGATAATTATATAAACCAGAGACCGGCAACGAGAGGCCGGAAAGCAGAAGGGGGAGCTGAAATTTTCAGACGACCGGTGTTGGAGCCGCAAAACAAACTCGCCGCTTTGGGCGTGATTGGTATTCGTTCCGCAGTCGCGGGACGAATAAAAATAAAATCTCATCCTTCCTGGTCGGTTCAAAGTCTGCGGTAAAAAAATCCGCTTCCGAGTTATGTAAAACAAAGCGCGAAAGGAGGATCCCGAGTGGCTGCCGCAAAAGAATACAAAATAGAAGAACATCTGCTGGTAATTTCGCCGGATTTATTTTGGCCGGTGCGGGAGTGCTTACGGGAGAACGGGTGAAGGAGCAAGGAGCTGAAAGCTGAAAGCTGAAAGCTGAAAGCTGAAAGCTGAAAGCTGAAAGCTAAGAGCTAAGAGCTTGTTTCAACTTTGTCGCTTTTTAACCGTGAACCCCGGATGGCAGTTTCACGTCATCCCCGGATGACAGCTTCTGGTTATCCCCGGATGGCAGTTTCACGCCATCCCCGGATGACAGCTTCTGGTCATCCGTTCTTGTGAACCCTGGATGATGTTCTTCATCATCCGTCTCCTTTAACCGTGAACTGTGAACCTTGAACCTGTTTTAAAACCTCTCTATGGATGAACGCCTATGCTTCTAAAACAACTCATCCCGCTCAAACGGACGGAAATCGGGTTGGCGCCCCATACCGGTACGACCATTATACCGATCGCGGCCGGTAAAGGCGGAGTGGGCAAGACTTTTTTAACCGCCAACTTGGGTTTGGCCCTGGCCGAATATGGGAAAAAAACGATCGTGATCGATCTGCACCTGGGCGGGTCCAATTTGCACTCGTTTTTAGGCCTCTCCAACCAGTATCCCGGCGTAGGCGAGTTTATGCGCAATCGTCAATTGCAGCTCGAAAGTCTTTTGGCGCCGACCGTTTTTCCCAATCTGCGTTTTTTGCCGGGAGACAGCCGTACGCCGTTTATGCCGAATATCACCCATGCGCAAAAAGAACGTTTGATCGCCCAAATCAATCATTTACAGGCCGATTATGTGCTGATCGATCTGGGCGCCGGCACCTCTTTTCATACGCTTGATTTTTTCAGAATGGCCCCCTATGGTTTGCTTTTGACCAGCCCGGAATATCCGTCGGTTATGGGTTTGCTGGCTTTTTTAAAATATTTCCTTTTACGGGCCATGGTCAGGACTTTCGCCCGGCAGCGCCAACTCAAGGAGTTCACCCGTTACTTGTCTCTGGACCCTATGGCCAACGAACATCTCAATATCGATTTGTTAAGGAATAAATTGATCGAACTGGATCCTTTGGCCGTTGAAAAGCTTTTGACCCTTTGCCGTCAATACCGGCCCAGGATCGTTTTCAATATGGGAACCCACCCGAATGAGATCGAACTATCCGAGCAGATCAACAAAAGCCTTTCGAGCGTTCTGGCGATGAAAGCCGAATATCTGGGGTTTATTTTTCAGGATCCGGCCGTAGCGGAAGCGGTCAGGAAACGGGCTGTTTTTTTGCCCGATTACGGCGAGAGCCCGGCGGCCGACGATATTAGGCGCCTGGCGGAACGAATCGTCAAGTTCTGGCATCAGCCGATCGAGGAGAGCGCGGTGCGGTTGCAAAAACAAACCCAAAAGCTGTACAAAACAAGGCTGAAGTCATAACGAAGGCAGGTCTGCGGCCATCTGTCCGATGTCTGGAGTAATTTCAGGATTTTCTGAAATTACGTCGTCTGCGGTAAAAAAATTAGCTTCAAAATAGATTTAAACGACCTGACCTATAAAGAAAAGGAATTTTTAACCGCGGATATCAGTAATTTCAATCTTCACGAAATTACTTTCGGTCAGATAACCGCGGACAAGACCGAATCTTTTCCCCGCTCGACTTGAGCGGGGAAAAAGGTGTCATGGCTTCTGGATTTCTTTGAACCCAAATTTCATCGTATCAAAGAAATCCTCTGATAGACGGAGGATCAGGTTTTAATTTAGATATGATGCTAAAGTCACGATTGGCGTCATGTAAAAATTGAGAGTTTCAAATAGCACGGAACCAAATCGTCCCTTGGGCGTGAGAACTTATCGTTCCGCAGTCGCGGAACGATAAATCTTTATCCGCGGCCATCTGTCCAAAGTCTGCGGTTAAAAAAGGAGATCATATGGAAAAATCGATTTTCAGCGGTGGGCAAAAAGTAGAAGATTATTTGATCGAGAGTCAAATCAGTCACAGCAATATGGCGGAAGTCTATCTGGCCAAGGATCTGGTTTTACAAAGAGAGGTCGTGATCAAGGCTTTACAGCCCGGCTATCATAAAGACGAGGACGCGAAAAAAAGATTTTTCCGGGAAGCCCGCATCCAAGCCAATCTGGACAGTCCTTATATCATTCAGATTTACCGCGTGTTTAATCACAAGGACAATCTTTGCCTGGCGATGCAGCACATTGAAGGGACCACCCTGGAGAGCATTGTCAATAAGGCGCATGAATTTAAAAGCAAAAAGGGCGAAAAAGGCGCGTTGTCGACCGAAAGAGCGATTAATATTTTCCTGCAAATATTGGAAGGGATCGGTTTCGCCCATAAATACCGGATCGTTCATGGCGACATCAAACCGTCCAATATTTTGATCGACCGGCAAGGCCGCGCCAAGATTACGGATTTCGGCTTGTCGATTTTTTTACCTCCGGATATCAAGAGAAAAAAAAGTCCGATCTCCGGGGGGACCCCCTTTTATATGGCTCCGGAGCAGATCATCAACCAGGAAATCGATTTTCGGTCCGATGTCTATTCTTTGGGGGTCACTTTGTTTTATATGCTCAGCGGTGAACTGCCCTGCGGCAAGTGCCGCGAGATGCACGATATCCTGGAATATCATGTGGAAGGCTCCCTGGCCAAGGCCAAGGGTATGCTGATTGAAATTAAAACCATTCCGTCTTTGGTCAAAGAAGCAGTTTTGCAGGCCTTGGAAGGAAAACCGGAAAACCGCCATCAAAGCGCCCTGGAGTTCTCTTTGGCGCTCAAGGTCGAAGCGCCCCAGGAGATGTTCTCGGAATTGTTGCGTTTCAGCTTGTTGACTAAAAGCGATATCACGGCCATTGAACGGGCCCATTTGGATCAAATCGCCAAGAAACGCGGCTTGACCCCTTCGGAGATCAAGGCCATTGAGGGCAATATCCGCCGGGAAATCGGCCTGCCGCCCATGGATTTCGTGGAAGAATACCGCAATGCCCTGCAGGGCATGATGACTTCGGGCAGCGAAGAGCGCGCGCACCTCGCCAATCTGAATGACTTGTACGTGAAAATGGGCCGGCTCTCCGAAGCGGAAGTCGAAAATCTGGAAGCGGAAGTCAAAGGCGGGGTTAAGTAAAACTATTTTTTACCGCGGATAGCCGCAGATTACCGCGGATGTATTCGCCCTGCAGCCGCGGGACGAATAGGAATAAAATCGTTTTTCTTGGTCGGTCCATAGTCTGTGGTTTAAAAATTCAGGACTATTCAATTCATCCTTCCGCCTTTATCCTTCATCCTTTTTTTAACGTTCACATACTTCCCCATTTCCCCATCTCATCATTCCAACAATAATTTAAACCCTCCTTTACTAAGGCTTCCGCCTTCTGAGAAACCCATACGGCGTGACAAGACGGCGTAGCGGACTGGAATCTTTCTTGCCTTAACACTTTCCTAATCCGAAATTATATTGGACAAACCGCACGGGTTTCTTATATTATAAAAGAGATATTAAATATTATCCGTTTATGTAAAATAAGGAATATTTATGATATTTCATTTGAAAACGCTGGATGGCGGTCAATCGGCCAAGTTGGAAGCCGTCTGGTCATGGTTAAGGAAGGCATTATAGTGAATGGCAAATCGCAAACAAATGAAGATGAGGATGAATGAAAAAGCTCGAAATATATCTGGATACATCGGTAATCGGAGGGCTGTTTGACGATGAGTTTAAAGAACAGTCTATAAGGCTTGTGGAAGGCATAAAGGGCGGTAAAATCAACGGTGTTGTGTCCGAAATCACCATTGGAGAATTGGAAAATGCGCCGGATTTTGTGAAGTTAGAGTTTGAGACGTACGGAAAAAAGCTGAAAGTTGTTCAGGTGACCTTAGAGATTAAAGAATTGGCGGAAAATTACATCAAAGAAAAGATAATCACCGAAAAATTTTTTGGAGATGCGTTGCACATTGCTTGCGCCACTGTATATCAGGTTGATTTGTTGGTAAGTTGGAATTTCAAGCATATCGTAAATTTCAACAAGATCAGCCGGTTTAACGCGGTCAATTTAAAAAATGGATATAAATCGTTGCAGATATTTTCACCGATGGAGGTATTGTTCGATGAAGAATAAAACGTTTGATTGCGTTCAGATGACGCGAAACATCAGAGATCGCTTATATGAAAAAAATAAAAACGCGGATCTTAAAGAATTTACGGATAAACTGGTAAAAGAAGCACATGACAGCTCTTTATGGGGAAAACTTGAACTGAAAACAAAAACGGAACAAATTTATGAAAAAGCAGTTTGAGAATAAAATATTGACAGCGGCTCACGGGTATCTGTCATGCTTAAAAATTGCCTTTTTCTGTTTTTACGTTCGTATTGTAAAATGAAAGGTTCTAATGAGAGCGTTACCATTTTAGCTTTCCTGAACGAATAGGAATAAAATTGTCTTTCTTGGTTTATCCATAGTCTGTGGTATAAAAATTCGGGACTATTTATCCTTTTTTTAACGTTCACGCACTTCCCTATTTCTCATTCTGTCATTCCGGCCCGTGTTATTTTCTTTCTTTTTTCGTCATTCCGGTAAGTTTTGAACCGGAATCTTTATCCTTCAGCCTTTATCCTTCATCCTTTTTTTTAATCTTTCCACCTTCTCACATTCTGACTTTCATACTTTCACGCGTTCTAACATTCTCACTTTCACACATTTCCCCATCTTGTCATTCCGGTATGCCTTTAGCCGGAATCTATCTTGCTTTCTCACAGTCACATGCTCCCCCATTTCCCCTTTCGTCATTCCGGTACGTCATGATTTTGAAGAACAAAATCATTATTTGGCCGGAATCTATCTTGCTTTCGCACACCTGTCCGCCGGAGGCCCTGCGGAGGTGGATTCACACGTTTTACCCTTCACCCAGGCTCCAAAAAAGTGCTAAATTGCACAAAAAAATGTGCATTTCTTTAAAAACAAATTCGGCTCCTTAGGTAAGTACTTGTTTTCGTTACGTTTCATGAAATGAGTTTTCGGCTAAAAATCGAAAAAAATTTCAGCCCGAAATTAAGAACAATCATTTAAACTTACCCGCTTTGACCGATACTCGGCTACTTTTAGTTCAGGAATCGGAAGAAAACCGCTTTTTTTGCACATTTTTTTGTGCATCGCTCGCGACTCCATTGAAAAAGAAGCAGACTATGAACCCTGTTCGTGATCGTACTGTTTTCTTTGCTCGAATTTAAATATTTAACCAAAATCAATCCAGAAAACGCTTGACTTCGAAATCGAAAATATGCTTCTGTTCTAACTCAATGTCCGGGGAGGATGGGACATCCTATATAACTCCTGTCAAGCAAAAAATAAAACACTGTAAAAACAGAGAGTTACTCAAGCTGATAAACATTGAATAAACTACTCCTTTAGTTCAAGAAAGAACCGTTTAACGTTCG
>RPPU01000117.1 GCA_003819975.1 Desulfobacteraceae bacterium | reverse complement strand
TGTTCGTTGGTATTGCTCTGCTCTTCTTCGGGTCCGCCTATTATCATCTCGCACCCTCCGATTCCACGCTTGTATGGGACCGGCTCCCGATGGCTGTTGCATTCATGGCCGTCTTCGCGATCATCATCGGAGAACATATCGACCCGCGCCTCGGCCTTTGGCTGCTTTGTCCCTTGCTGCTCATGGGTATTTTCTCCGTCATATATTGGCGCCTGACCGATTCCGGAAACGGCGGCGATTTGCGCCTTTATATTCTCGTGCAATATCTCCCCATGCTCTTGATTCCTTTGATCGTGCTTCTGTACCCCCCGGCGCTCAGGCCGACCGGTTACGTGTGGGCCCTCCTCGGGTCGTACGGCGTCGCCAAGATGTTTGAACTTCTGGACGGGCCGATTCTCCGCGCCACCGCTTTCGTCAGCGGGCACACCCTGAAACACCTAGCCGCCGCAATCGGGATTGCTTTCCTGCTCCTGGGCTTTGTCCGGCGGAAACCCGTCCCGGACAAGCCTATATTTTCCGCTTCGCGCTCGATCGATTGACCCCGAATTATTGCGACCGTATTTTCATAATCGCGAATACCTGCCGGATAACCATTTGAATTAAAATAACAAAATCGGCGGCAAAAACAATTTGACGATCTAATGGATATGTTTTATTTTACTCAAAATGACCACACGCAAAAAAGACTACTACCTTATTTTGGGAATTTCAAAGGACGCGGATGAAAGCGCCATCAAAGCCGCCTACCGCAAACTGGCTTTGCGCCATCACCCCGACACCAACCTGGAAGATCCCGAAGCTTTGGAGCGGATCAAGGAAATCAACGAAGCCTATGAAGTTTTAAGCGATAACAACAAGCGCAACCAATACGATCTCGGTGTGAATGATCGTTCCCGAAGTTTTTATTCCCGGCATTCGCCGGTTGATCCCTATGCTGAGGAGACGGTTTTTTTCAAGGGCTTTCGTTGCCGCGGCCGCGGGTTCGGTCGCGGATGCGGCGGCGGGTTCGGCCGCGGATTCGGCGGTATGCAACGGTTTTTCCGCGGCGCCGGCGTACACCCGCTCGATTCCGAACCGCACTCATTCGAACAACCCATCCATGATTTCCCCTTGACCGCCGCCGAAGCCCGTTTGGGCGCGGAGCGGGATATCCGTCTGCATGTCGGGCAAGGGACCAGGATTTCCACCGTTTCCATTCCGCCGGGCATTCAAGACGGCGCCGTGCTCAGCGTCAAATATCCCGTTGAAAACGGTCAATCGATCGAACTTTTGTTGCGCGCCAAGATTACGGATTGATTTGCTTTTTCTTATTTGCCGGACAATAGCCGTTGTCGCAGGCGCGGCAGACGACGAAGCGAACCTGCATCACGGCCACGGCGGTCAACGCCCAAAACAGGATAAACGCCGCGAAATGCCGCCACAGCCAGATCTGGGGAAAACCGATCAGCAGCAGCAATGCCGCGCCGGTGACGATAAGCTCGAACGCCGAGTAAGGTCCGGACGGCCGGTTCTTGAAAAAACGCGCCACTTGCCAGGGAAAAACATGCCCGCAGCGCGCGCGGCACGGGCATTTGGCGCAATACGCATGAAGAATCGCCGCGCATCCCGCGGCGCAGACCGCGAGATAAACGGCGCCCCAGATCCATGAGATCCGGAACAGGCTGACGGCCGCGACCGCCATGGCGATACCCGCCAAGCCCAGGCTGGCGATTCCGTGAAACGATTTGTTCATTGCTTTGTCCTTTTCTGTTTTTACTTGACGAAATCGAAGGTTTTCATGATCGAAGGCGCCGGCCAGCGGCGAAAACGCGAGGTCTGGAAAATGATGTCGCCGTCCCGGAAGGAATCCGTTTGCGGGCCGCCCCGCACGGAAACCGCAAGCAAGATCAACGCCAAAAGCGGGAGGATCTTTTTCACCTGAAGTTCTCCGGTTCTTGAGACGCGTTGTTCTTGAATATCATCCCCTTCCCGTCTCGATCAATCACAGTCGTGCTTCATGAATTGCCGGCCGGTTCCCGTGATGCGCGTTTCGCCGAAACTGCTTGGATTGGTTTCAACCATGATCCGGTAGGTGCCTTCGCGCAGGTCCGCCGGAGCGGTCCAGGAATAGGTCTGCTGGAACAGATAACCTCCCACGGTCGTCGTGGGCGCGAAAGCCACGCCGTGATGCAGGACCCTGGGCGCGATGTTCAAAGGCAGATCGGTTAAAAGGGTAATCCGGAACGTTTTATCCCGGCAACCCGCGTAGCTCCAGGTGATGGGAACGGTTTGTCCGGGGCAAACGGTGAAAGACCCGTCCGGACTCTCCACGTTCAAATAAGGTGTCTGGATCTTCAGCGCCTCGCCCGTAGCCGACGCCGATTTCCCGGCGTCCTGTACCGTTACTTTAACGCGGTAACCGTAGGAGGCGCCAGAGGCCGGGAGATCGGGGCTGTTGGGTATGAAATAGGAAGCGGAATAAACGCCTTCTGAAAGCCGATTCACCGAAGAAACGGTAGTCGTGTTAAATTCACTCCCGGTTGGGGCCTGCACCAGGGAGATGACGGCCGTCCGCGGCCCGACATTGCTGCGCCACTCGACCGTGTAGGAGCAGCCCTTATTCCAGGTCGCATAAGCCTCCGGCTTGTTCAGGTAGAGGTACGGCGCCAGTTCGACGCTGCCCGGAGCGGGAGCGGCGGCCGCGTCGAGACTCAGTCTTTTGATACTGAAATGACCTGTGGTGCAATAATAATGAAGATTATCATTCCCGGCCACATAGACTTTGAATTTATCGCTCTGGGGCATGTCCGCGGGAATAACATAAGAAAATTCACGCGCGGGACCGTCATAGATGCGATACGTGCGGTTGGCTGTGCTTTCGTCGTACAAAATAATTCTAAACGTGGTCGGAACCGTTCCATAGGTTGCTTCATTGGGTCTGAGAGTAAAACGTACAACCAACGTGTTGCCGGGCACGAAACGGTCTCCCATGCGCGGAGAGGTGATGACGATCCCTTCACTATGCACGCCGGCGGGAATCAAACTTTCCGATCCAAGATGAGCAACCGGAGGCGGACTGTTGATGATCTGCGGTTTATTGCCGCCGGCGCTCTTAGGTTTTTGCCCCAAGGTTAAAGCGGGTGACAAATTGACTTGTTTGTTGCGATCACCTTTAACATTTACCAGGGAGACCTTGACCGTTTCCAGAACTGTCAGAGTCAATTGGGTGTCGAAATCGACCGATTTTGCGGCTTTGTTAAGTGCTTGACCCGGATCCATATCCGCCAAGGTCCATTTTTTATCGAAGGAATTCGATTTCAGGGTCAATTTGCCGCCGGTATAGGCCTGGGCCGGCACTTTTTCCGCGCCCGTGTTTTTCAAAATAATATGAATGCGGTTCTTCACCAGGTATATCTTTTCAAGAGTCAAATAGTATTCAGGCGATGGAGTCGCTGTTTTTATTGTCGGCGGGGCCTGCTGGGCTTGGTTCGACGGTTTTTCATTTCCTGCGGAATTTTGAGAATAAGCTGTTTGTGCAACAATAAACCCAAGGCACACCATAAAAATGATAAGACTTCCGATGATATGATTTTTCCGGATCATGTTCTCCCCCTGTAAAAGTTACCCGAATATTCCGGCAAATTTCAAACGGCTTGCATTGCCTTTTTCTATCTGATTTGTACCATGGGTAGTGAATTTGGTTCAATATTTAAAATAGTCGCAATGAATTAGACAGATAGGCTGCAGGTATTTAGGCTGTAGAAAAACAGTGGAATGAGGATGAATCTTGACCCGGGATTAAAAAGTTGAGAACCAATCTGTTTTTTTCATGCTTTTCACCTAATAGCTACAGGGGATCTCTAAAAATTCATTTTTTCGACTACGAGTCTCTCAAAAAACGGCCAAATATGAATGGTAAACTTCTTAAAAGGCGAATTTTTAGAGATCCCGTACAGTCTATAGCCTATTTACCTGGATTCTGTAAATTATGTTAAATTGACAATATATTTGATTTAGTTGGTAAGATCTTTGATTTTGTGTTATAATTTATTAATATCAACTGGCTGAAAATTTGCATAATAATGAAACGAGGTGCCTACATTGCAGCCTAAACCGCCTGAAAAAGCCTATTTAAATCTTGATTTTTTGACCCATCGCAATGCGCGCACCTTGCGTATTCTTTCCGAATACGAATACCCCGCCCAAGTCTTTCACCGCAACAGTGTGCGCAACACGGTCGTTTTCTTCGGTACTTCCCGGGTTATGCCCAAAGAAAAATGCCGCATTCAAATCGCGACTTTGAAAAAAAAGCTTGCCCAGGCCAAAGGCAAAGCAAAGAAGGAATTACTCGACAACTTACAAATAACGGTTCGGAATCACAAATACTGTCATTATTATGAAGAAGCCTTGGAACTTTCCCGTTTGTTGACGACTTGGTCCCTCAAATTTCCCAAAAGCAAACGCATCCTGATCTGTTCCGGCGGAGGTCCCGGCATCATGGAGGCGGCTAACCGCGGCGCCTATGAAGCCGGCGGGGAATCCATCGGTCTGAATATCAGCCTGCCCTTTGAACAAAATCCCAATCCCTACATCACGCCTAAGTTCAATTTCGAATTTCACTATTTCTATATGCGCAAACTTTGGTTTATGTACTATGCCAAAGCCCTGATTGTCTTCCCGGGCGGGTTCGGGACCCTGGATGAACTCCTGGAATTGCTCACCCTGGTCCAGACTAAAAAAGTCCACAAACCGCTTCTGATCATACTCTACGGAAAAGCCTATTGGAAAAAAATCATCCGCTTTGACGAGATGGTCAAAACCGGCATGATTTCGAAAAAAGACCTTGAATTATTTACCTATGCGGACACACCCCGAACGGCTTTCAATTACCTGAAAAAAGAGCTGCCCAAAACACTGGTTTAAGTTCTTAACTCCCGCATATCGACAAAAGCCGGTCAATAGGTGATAAATTTTTGAGGGATGAACGGGATTAAAGCCTTCATTATTCGAAATGCGGCGTTTGATATTCGATATTTTCCCGGGCAAGCGCAAGGCACCGTAGAGACGATTTTATGTCTCTACGCTTGCCCCTACACCCCCGAAAGTAGAGACATACGCGTAGAGATGATTTTATATCTCTACGGGTCTCTACGGGTCTCTACGGACCCCTTGAATCCTTGACCTCTTTTCACTTGCTGCAAATATAATTCTTGGAAATTTTATTCTGAATTCTGACTTCTGAATTCTGTCTTCTCTATTGGTATCAACTCTTCCCATTTATAAACGGCAACAAATACTCCATCTTGAATTCCGGATAAACGGAATATCGTGAAAGAAGGTTCCCCACCCTTTCTTGAACTTGCCTCTTTATGTTTGACTCCAGACGGTATTTGGCCTTGCTCCATCCGCTCCCATTGCCCGAGGCCGGTTTGGTATTCTGCAATACAATGGATAGAATGCCGGCGATTTCAGCCATTTCCGAATGACCCATGCCCAAAGTGGTCACGGCCGGAGTTCCCAAGCGCAAGCCGCTGGTGTACCAGGGCCCATTGGGATCAAAAGGCAAAGAATTTCGATTGAGCGTAATACCGCATTCCCGCAACGCGCTCTCGGCCTGACGGCCGGTGAGTCCGAGCGGATTCACATTGATCAGAAGCAGGTGATTATCGGTTCCACCGGTTACGACCGTGAGTCCCAGCTTCAAACATTCGGCTGCCAAATGCCGGGCGTTTTCCACAATGTGACGAGCATAAACTTTAAACTCCGGTTTATTGGCTTCCAGCAGAGCCACTGCTTTGGCCGCCATCACATGCGGTAAAGGACCGCCCATGACCATGGGGCAACCCTTGTCGACATATTCGGCATACTCTTTTTTACAAAGAATAAGCGCGCCTCTGGGACCCCGCAGGGTTTTATGCGTGGTCGTGGTGATGACATCCGCATAAGGCACCGGATTCTCTTTTCCTTCAAAGACCTTGCCGGCCACCAATCCGGCGAAATGGGCGATATCAGCCATTAAAACCGCGCCGCATTGATCTGCGATTTTCCGCATGCGTTCAAAATCGATCCGTCGCGGATAGGCGCTGTACCCGGCCAGTAAAATAAGCGGCCTGATTTCCAGGGCTTGGTTTGCAATGGCATCGTAATCCAACAACCCGGTTTCGCGATCAACCGCATAGGAATGGACATCGAACATGCGCGCCGAGACATTGTGCAGATAACCGTGAGTCAGGTGCCCGCCGGAATAATAATCCAATGCCAAGAGGCGTTGATTGCCGAGGCTTTCTCGGATTTTTTCCCATTGGACTTTAGTCAATTGCCGACCGTCCGTGATTCCCAACCTGTCCCAGGCGGGTCGTTCCACTTTAGCCGACAGAATGGCCCAAAACGCAATCAAATTGGCATCCGCCCCGCTGTGCGGTTGCACATAAGCGTGTTCGGCGTCGAAAAGACGGCAAGCCTCCTGTGCGGCCAATCGCTCAATGTCATCCACACTGTCGCAGCCGGCATAGAACCGCCGGCCCACGTTTCCTTCCGCGTATTTGTCGGTGAGTAAATTCCCCATGGCGAGCTGGGTTGAAAGCGAAGAGTAATTTTCGCTGGCAATCAGCTTAAGATTTTCCCGCTGGGATTTGAATTCCCGGACGATTCCGGAAGCCACCTCCGGCGCCGCGCGCGAGACTTCATAAAGCCCGGAAAGAAAAGAGAGAAATGCCGGATTGATTTTTTCAGGGGATGTGGATTGAAGATAGGTAACAATCGGGTTTTGAATCATAAAAAAAAGCTCCTTTCCCAAAATTCTCTCTACCCAGGCGCACGGTAGGAGGAAAGAAGCTCCCCGATAGTCTCTTCTATCTTACGGACATTTTTGACCCAATGCCGCAAACGCCAGTTACTGTTGAATTCTTTTTATAACAATACATTTTAAAAAGCAACCTTTATGTTTTTCGATCCGATGCTTTTCCGGATCGAAAAACATTACATTTGCTTAAAAAGATGCAAATAGGGACGGCTGACCGTCAGGAGTTCCGGCCGGTTTTTTAGTTTTAGAATTCCGCGACCGCTCAGGGATCGGCTGACTTTCTCGATTTTAGATACATTGACAAGGATTGCCCGATGAATTTGCCAAAATTGATTGGGATCAAGCTCTTGACTCAATTCTTTGATGCTTGTTTTAATCAGGGACTCCCCTGCTTTGGTCATCACCAAGGTGTATTTGTCTTCAGCTTGGAAATAATCGACTTCATCCACCGGAATCAAGCGAATATTGTTTTGTTGTTGAACTTTGATCCAATGGAGGAAATCCGCTTGGGCCTGGGGCTTGAGCCCGGAAAGAACCCGGCTCACGATTTCCATTACTCCGGCAGGCGGTTCGGATGAAATGGCCAATTGTTTTTTCAGGCGTTGAATGGTTTGTGTTAAGCGCTCTTTTGTAACCGGCTTGACCAAATAATCGATCGCTTCGCGATCAAAGGCCTCGACCGCGTATTGGTCAAAGGCGGTTATGAAAACAATATGGCAACTCTTGGCGATTTTTTTGGCGACTTCCAAACCCGACAAGCCGGGCATTTTAATGTCCAAAAAGACCATTTGCGGATGATGCGCTTCAACCTGTTCCAGGGCTTCCCGGCCATTGGCGGCCTCGGCGCAAATTTCCAATTCCGGCCAGGTTTCGGCCAATAACGATCGGAGATAGAGTCTTAATTCTTTTTCATCATCCGCCAGGATCGCCTTGGGATTCATGCGGGCACCTCGATACTAACTTTTAATCCATTGGGCCTATTTTCTTCCAAACGCAAATGCCCTTTTTCTCCGTAAAGCAAATGCAGACGCTCCCGAACATTGGTGATTCCAACCCCGTATTCATGACCGGAGCAAAGCCCAAGCCCGTTATCGATTACTTCTATCTTGAGGCTTTGTTCCGTTTCCGACACGATGATTGAAAGCCGGCCGCCTTCGATTTTGGGCTCCAATCCGTGGATAACGGCGTTTTCGACCAACGGTTGCAGCAACATGGGCGGAAAAACATGAGATCGCAGGCCTTCCGGAAGTCTGATTTCATATTCCAGCCGATCGCCCATTCGGATTTTAATGATATTCAAATAAGCCCGGATCATCTCCATTTCCTGATCAAGGGAAATCAGTTCGTGGCGGGTTCTGGATAAAGCGGTCCGCAAATAATGAGTCAGGTCCGTTAACATGGTTTTGCCCTTGATTGGGTCCGTATCGATCAGACTCAGGATATTGGAAAGAGTATTGAACAAAAAATGAGGCTCGATCTGGGCCTGGAGCATTTTCAAATTGGCTTGTAACGCCTCTTTTTCTTTGGCCAACCGCTTTATTTTCTCTTCTTGGATCAATTCATTGCTCAGTTTGAGTTTTTCTTTCGATATGAAAAAAAAACTGCACATGAGCCCAAAAGCAATGCCCAAAGTCACTGTTTGCAAAAAATCTTTTTCAGGCGTTTTTATCGGTATGGATAGAAACCGCGGTAAAACCGCGGATGCGATGGCCCAGCCGGTTAAAATGCCGCCCACAATGCCGATCGCTACGATAAGCATTTCAAAAATCTTTTTTTTGGGTTTGAGGATCCAAAACAAAGAGATCATAATCGTATAAATACAGATGCCGAGCGCATGGGAAATGACCATGGCTTTCGGAAATGAATCGGCAATGTGGACCAGGCTCAATAAAAAGGCAATACCCGTATTGATGATAACGGTATAAACCATATTCTTCAGAAAATACTTTATATTTATTTCGCCTTTTGTAAAATTCACAGTCATGTTTTATATCCGTGCCTCTAAAATGTATATTCTATGCCCAACATCCATTGCCGGTCCAAAATACTGCTGAATTCCGTGTTTTTATGCCCGTGGTTCAGGTTCCCATTGACAAACAACTCCATATGATTGCCCAAAGAATACCTCCCCATCAAGATAAACTGATCGGACCCGTCGTCCAAATTCCGGGTCCAGCGCAACGTTACATCCAATTTATCCTGAATGTCGTTGCGGCTATATTGAGTCATGATATAATTTTTTCGCAAAAATCGCAATCCGGTATCGGCGCTCTCGCCAAGCGTCTTGCGCGCCAAAGCCGACCAAGCCCCTCCGGCATTAAAAGCCTCGGCTGCTTGACCTCGTAATCGGTAATATCCGTCCGCTTCTCTATCGCTGTATCCGGGGCTGTTATAAACATATTCAACGGTCAAGGTTCCGCTGTTCTCAAAGGTGTAAGAACCGCCGATCAATAAAATAGAATTCAAATCCGGGTCATTCTGATGCACTTTGGCCAGGGAAGCGCCGAAAGGACTGCTCTCCTCTTGGGGATATAAGGCATCCGAACCTTTGCTCACGACTCCTTCGCCGTATAACAAAAAAGCATCCGACAGGGTCCATCCGCTGAAAAAACCGACCCTATTCCGTTCGCCCTCCCGGTGTGACAGAATCAAAGATCCGTAAAAATCTCGACCGCTGTAATCCGTTTTCAAAACATAGATTTTTCTGAAATCACGCGCCATGCTTTTATTACGACCTTCATTTGTATGAGCGATAAAAGAAACGGTCCAGGCTTGTCCGGGAATCCATACCAGACGGCCGAAATCCATACCGGCCGTTTCCTGCTTAGGATTCTTGCGGCCATTATCCTGAAAAAACGGATTGGAAGGTGAAAAAAGAAACGAAGGCCCCCATTGCAAATTTTCACGGCCATAAGAGGCAAATAGATTTTCCGACAATTTAAATCTGGCCAACCACTCATTAAAATACCACTCATCGTTCCAATCCGAGTCGCCCGTGCGAATCCCGTCACGCCGGGAGCGATATTCGAGCTGCATTCTGG
>RPPU01000116.1 GCA_003819975.1 Desulfobacteraceae bacterium | reverse complement strand
TTTAGGATTCATGCCCGTGGCTTTTTTAAAGGCATTATTGAAAGCGGATTTGGAGTTGAACCCGGCGTCCAAGGCGATCTCAAGGGTTTTTTTCTCCCTTTGCGCCGGATCATGAAGCATGTTCAGGACTTCATCAATGCGATATCCGTTTATGTAGTCGTTGTATCGCTTGCTGGCGTAGCGGTTGATCACCTGCGAAAGGTGGTGCCGGCTGACCTGAAGCGTGTCGGCCAGGGCCTGCAGCGACAAATCAGGATCAAGATAAGGCCGTTTGCTGCGCATAAGGCTTTCCAAATCTCGGAAAATCCGCTGCCCGTATTCCTCCTGGATCCCGGATTTTTCGTATTTGCTTATGGCTTCAGCCAGGTCCTGCGAGGCGGCTTGAAAACTGGACAGAAAAGACGATTGCGCGGCTTTGACCTTTTCGGATGCTTGATAATATTTGAGATGCCTGAAAAACAGACTGATGCCCATGGCATGCCAGATGAAATGAAACAGATGATAATCCGTAAGCTCGTGCAGCAGGCGGCCTTGGGTTAGGAGAAAATGATGCACGCCTTTCAAAGCAAAAAACAGGGCTAAAAAAAACAAGAGCCAATGCAGGGCTTTTTTAACGATGAAGTGGTCGATGGAATCGCGGCGGATAATGACCAGCAGGGTCACATAGCAGGCCAGGGATATGAGAATCCAATCCGTCAAATATTTCGTTTTATGGAACATGAAACGGGCGATTTGCTGGGAGCGATCGAAATACATCAAAAGGGAGATACAGACCCAAAAAAGCGAAATAATAAGAATAACCCAAAGCAAGGTCTTTCGCGCCGCCGGTTTGACCGAGATCCGGAACAGGCCGTGGATGAACATTAAAAAAAAGTAGCAGAAAATCAGCGCGGCGATTAAAAAAACCGCATAAGACAAGGAACCCAGAAAAACGGCGCGGGTCCGAAGAACATCATATAAATTAACCTCGCAGTAATACCACAACAAGTTATAAATATTGAAAAACAAGATCAGGGATTGGATGCTTAACAGGTATTTCAGAATCCGGACACGGTTGACCAGATACAGGTTGGCGCAAAGCGTGAACATGAAGACGCCCAGCCCGAAATTGATCAGATTGAAAAAAATAACGGCATGCATATATGCTGCGGACCGGGAGGTCCGTCGAGTGAAATATCGTTAAATTTATAATAAAATCAAAATAATGTCGCTAATAACACTTTTATTCATTTTCCAGTGGATAGTATAGACATAAAAAAGGTAAAGAGATATATTTTTATGGCATTAAAATGAAAAATGACGACGGCAGAGGATAAAAAATATGCAAGCGCGCATCAAACAATTCGCCGCAACGGAGCATGAAGCCCTGATCGCTTTCACCCGCGAGATTATCGCCATCCCCTCTTTTTGCGGGAAAGAAAGTCAGGTGATCGAGCGCATCCGGCGGGAGATGGAAAAAATCGGTTATGACCGGGTGTGGGTGGACGGGTTGGGCAATTGCCTGGGTGTAATCGGGCAGGGCAAACGTCTGATTGCTTTGGACGGGCATTGCGATACGGTCGGCATTGGCACGGCTCCTTGGCCGCACGATCCTTTTAAAACCGGATCAAAGGATGGAATTATTTACGGCCGGGGCGCCGCGGACCAGAAAGGCGGCCTGGCTGCCGCGATTTACGCCGGTAAAATTATGAAACAAATCGGTTTGCCCGCGGATTGTTCTTTGATGGTCACGGCTTCAGTTTTGGAAGAAGATTACGAAGGGTTGTGCTGGAAATACATTATCGAAGAAGAGGGGATCAGACCGGAAGCGGTGCTGTTGACCGAACCGAGTAATCTGGCGATCCGCCTGGGTCAGCGCGGGAGGGTAGAGTTCAAAGTGAGCGTACAGGGCCGGTCTTGCCATGGTTCGGCTCCGCAACGGGGCGACAACGCCATTTATAAAATCAACCCGGTTATCCGGGAGATCGACCTATTAAACGACTCATTGAGCGGATCCATGCCGCTTGGCAAGGGGAGCATTGCTGTTACCGATATCCGATCCGCGGCGCCTTCCTTATGCGCCATACCGGACAGCGCGTTGATTCACGTGGACCGGCGGCTGGCTCAGGGTGAAACCCTGGAGATGGTCCGGAAACAATTGTCGGACTTGCCCGCGGTTCGCAATGCGTCGGCGAAAGTCCACGTTCCGGATTATTCAGTTGAGAGCTATACCGGCAAAGTCTATCCGTATCAGGCCTATTTTCCGACCTGGCTGATGGAGCAGAAGCATGCTTTGGCGCAAACGGCCGTGAAGGCCCATCAAAAACAATTTGCGGAAGAAGCCTCGATCGGCGTTTGGCGTTTTTCGACGAACGGCGTCACGACCAAAGGGGTTCACGATATTCCTACCATCGGTTTTGGCCCGGGCCTGGAAGAACATGCCCACACGGTCCAGGACCAGATCAAAGAAGCGGATTTAGTAAAAGCCGCTGAATTTTATTGTGCTTTTGTGCATGAATGGGCACAGGCTAGTTAATAGGCTTCTTACTCGGAAATATCTACATGAGGATTTCTAAAAATAAGCCTTTAGTAATTTTACGATTCGTTTCTCAAGGGCTGTTCTGATAAAGTGTATTTTAATAAATTGGATTACCAGTACTAAAACCTGATAGAGTTATTTGTAGAATTTTTCGAAGATTAGGTTTTATTGAAAATGAAAAGCAACTATTAAAGACAGTCATTCAAGGTCGCAAATTTGCTGAAACAAATAGGCTTCCAATAAGATACATTGATATTATTTTTGTTGCTTATGGTCAAGCTAAATATGAGGCCTTGGGTCTAAGTCATGGTATTTGTCTGGAAGAAAATCCAAATTGTTCAGTCAGCAAAGTAATCGAGTTCTGTAATTTCAATAAACATAAATTAAATTCAAAATAAGTGGCTAACAATAAAATCCAGTAGGATGTGAACCGCTATTTGCTTTTGTTCGCGGTTACGAATTGAATTAAAGTTAAATTCTTTTTTAATTTCGACATCGCGGTTCACACCTCTGATTTTGTCGTTAGCCGGGTAATAAAGAGTGATGGAAATGACGGGAAAAAACATCATCGCGAGCATTTCTACGATCTAAATTTTTTGCGCGGATCATTTTGCAGCCCTTCAGCCTAAAAACCTACAGCCTATAGCCTTCTTTTATTTTTTCTTCATCCTCAAATAAGCGTCCATAAAGGGGTCGAGGTAGCCGTCCATGACTTTATCGAGGTTGCCCATTTCCACGTTGGTGCGGTGGTCTTTGACCAGGCGGTAGGGGTTGAAGACATAAGAGCGGATCTGGGAGCCCCAGGCGATGTCTTTCTGATCCTGGTGCATTTGCTGCTTTTTTTCGTCCAATTTCAAGCGTTCCAGTTCATACAACCGGGACTGCAGGACCTTCATGGCGGTGTCTTTGTTGCGGTGCTGGCTTTTTTCATTCTGGCATTGCACCACGATCCCGGTGGGGAAATGGGTGATGCGGATGGCCGAACTGGTTTTGTTCACATGCTGGCCGCCGGGTCCGCTGGCCCGGAACGTGTCGATGCGAAGGTCCTTTTCGTCGATTTCGATTTCAATATCGGTGTCCACTTCGGGTAAAACCGAGACCGAGGCAAAAGAGGTGTGACGCCGGCCGCCGGCGTCAAAGGGGGAAATACGCACCATGCGGTGGACTCCGTGTTCCGCTTTCAAATAGCCGTAGGCATAGGGGCCGCTGACCGTGCAAGTCAAGCTCTTGATCCCGGCTTCGTCGCCGGGCATTTGATCGATCACTTCCACGGTGTATTTTTGGGATTCGCACCAACGCAGATACATGCGGAAAAGCATTTGAACCCAATCCTGGGCTTCAGTGCCGCCGGCGCCGGCATTGATGGAGACAATCGCGTTGCGGCCGTCATCCGGTTCGTTCAACAAGGCTTTGGTTTCGAGGGCCAGAATTTCTTTTTCCAGGCGGGTGAGATCCGCGGCCACTTCTTCCAGGGCGGACTGATCGCTTTCATCGGAAGCCATTTGGACCATGAGTTTGGCCTCTTCAACGGCTTGGCGATATTTGCGCCATTCCTCGATTTTGTCCTTTAGAAAAACGCGTTGTTGGCTCAGGCGGGCGATTTCATCCTGGGCTCTTTGCCAGAAATCGGGCAGAGACATGAGTTGATCGATTTTTTCAAGTTCTTTTTCCTGTTGATCCAGGTCAAAGATGACCTCGCAACTGAGTGAGTTGTTCCATCATCTGATCTGTTTTTATAATGAGCTCGTGCATATCATGACTCCTTTTCAAGCGTGAAACGTAAAAAGTGAAACGGCAAACGGTAAACGGAAAACGGAAAACATCAAGCGTGAAACGTAAAAAGTGAAACGTGAAATGGCAAACGGTAAACGGAAAACATCAAGCGTGAAACGTCAAACGTGAAAGGTGAAACGTCAAACGTGAAAGGTGAAACGACAGAGGGGAAAGATTCAAATTTTTTTTATTGTCTTTCCGCGTTTCACGTTTGCCTTTTCACGTTTCACGCTTTTATCATACCACAATATAAATAACAAATAAAAGAGACTAAACAGGATCGCAACATTGGCAAACCAATCGCCGTAGCGGGTATAAATCGTTCGGGTTTGCGGTCCCCAATCCATTTCAAAATCCAGGACTTCGGGAACGAACAATCGGCTTTGTTTGATGATCCGGCCCTGGGGCCCGATCAACCCGCTGATCCCGGTGTTGGCGGCCCGGACCAGGGGGCGCTGATTTTCAACGGCCCGGAAAACCGCCATGTCAAAATGTTGATAGGGCGCGCTGGTGCGGCCGAACCAGGCGTCATTGGTCAGGACGATCAAAAAATCCGCGCCCTGTTGAACCTGTTGCCGGGCGATTTCCGGGAATATGGATTCAAAACAGATCAGGATGCCTGCTTTTTGATCGGACAATTGGAGCGGTTTTATTTCCGCGCCCGGCACAAAATCGCCGGCAGCCGTGACCAGCCTCTCCACAAAAAACAGGAGTTTTTTCAGAGGCACATATTCGCCGAAAGGGACCAGATGGACCTTATCATAGTAATCCAGTATCTTTCCATTACGGTCAAGGTGATAGGCGCGATTCAAATATCGATAAATCCGGTTTTCCCCGATTCGATAAGCCGGACTGCCGAAGATCAGATCTGCGCCCGATTCCCGGGGAACCTGGACTACTTGTGCGGTCCATTCATTGGAGTCTTGGAAGAAGAGAGGCACGGACGTTTCCGGCCAGATAATCAATTTGGGTTTTAAAGCATACAGGGATCGGGTCCATTCCCGGTAAATCCGGATGGTTTCCTGCTGATAGGAAGGTTCCCATTTCACAGATTGATCAATGTTACCCTGGACGATACCAATTTTAAGGGAGCTCCGGTTTTTCTGCGCTTTTTCGATTTTAGCCAGGGTTTGGGTTCCATAAGCCAGAGTAACGGACAGCAACACAATGAAGGCAAGGGCCTCCCACTTTAAGAGCCCTTTTTTAAAAGAACTCCAATGGCGCAATAAACAAAAAATCAAGATATTGGCCCAAGCGATCAAAAATGAGACTCCGTAAACGCCGGTTAGGCCGGCGATCTGAATCAAAGTCAGGTGTTCATATTGAGTATAGCCCAACAAACACCAGGGGAATCCGGTCAGAAGTTTAGCCCGCCCGTATTCCAAACCCACCCATAAAGCGGCGAAAAATAGGCTCGAAAACCGGCGGTCCCTAAAGCGTGAAAAGAAAAAACAAAAAAAGGCCGGGTAGAGGCTCAGGTAAAAACAGAAAACCAGTAAAATCGCAATAGTGGTCACGGGATCCAAGTCGCCGTATTGAGTGATCACATTATAAATCCAATAAATCAGAGTCAGGTAATGGATCATGCCGCTTAAAAGGCCAAGTTTGAATGCCTGGCGGGGCGGGCAGTCGGCGGCTACCCATAACAGCGGCGCCAGAGCAAACCAAGCCAACCAATCCAATCCCCAAGCCGGAAAAACCAGGGTCTGGGCCAGGCCTGCGGTCAGGGCATAAAAAAGGCTTGGTTTTAGAGCCGGTATTTGTAAAAAACGTGTCATTCTTCAGTAAAACCTGGTTGGGATATTATGGAGCATAGGGGTCATTTGCGGTTGGTTCATTTCAAATTGCCGCGTACTTTCTGGTTAATGACTTAAATATCGAATATCGAATAATGAATATCGAATTATAAAGGTTTCAGAAGTTAATCTTTGCCTGTTTTCGCTTTTTACTTCGATATTCAATATTCGGTGTTCGCTATTCGATATTCCATTTCTACGCCTTTTCAGGGCCTGATTCTCAGAGTATCATTTCGGATGAGGTATAGGCTTAAAAATTGCCAAATTGCATGAAAACAGGTCGCCATGTTAGGGTGAGAGCGCCTTAATGTCAAGGTTTCCAAGGATAAATCATAAATATTGCTTGACTTTAAACCTTGTTTTGATAAATTAAACAACCTGTTTTGCGAAATCCGGCTTGGATTTCAGGGTTTTTCGGCTGAGCGGGCATAGCTCAGTTGGTAGAGCACGAGCTTCCCAAGCTTGTGGTCGCGGGTTCAAATCCCGTTGCCCGCTCCACAGGTTGATTCGTCTTGGCCGGAATAGCACAACAGAGGGTGCTTCCGCATCCATGGTGCAAGACCTGGAAGGTTGCACAAAAACGAGGTTTCGAAGGTCCAGTTTAGCGGTTCCGAACGAATTTCCTTATCAGCACGGACTTTTGAAATTCGTTTTTTACCAAGACCTGATTCCCTTTTTGAGGTAATCGGCCCAGTACAGGGTGGGGTGATTTTCTTCGAATTGCGGACTATATGTTGGTTTTTGTATTGCCCTGATCCATTTCTCGCAATAATAAAACTGGCAATTATTCAGTCTGCGAACAGGAAGCGGGTCTTATGTAACCCGCTTTTTTTATATTTTTTTGATCCCAAAAACCGCGGGATCAAAAAAATATGTATTCCGGCCGGCCGGAACAGGAGTTCCAGCGAAAAGCGCCGGAATAAAAATTGTTTTCTTGGCGTCTTGGTGTCTTTGCGCGAGAAAATGTCTTGGGTTTATCGACAACTTTTTGTCGATATTTTGGAATAAGAAGCCTATGCAAAAGAAAACCAAGGCCATTGTGAATCAGGTGATCGAACTGGTCGAGCCTGTGTTGGCGGATTTGGGCTTTGAGCTGGTCGATGCGGAACATACGGTCAACCAGGGCCGTTGGATTTTGCGGTTGTATATGGACCGGGAAGGCGGCGTGACCTTGGACGACTGCGCCCGCGTCAGCAACGAGTTGGGCGATTTGCTGGATGTCAAAGATTTGATCGAGCATGAATATATTCTGGAGGTCAGTTCCCCGGGTCTGAACCGGCCTTTAAGAAAGGAAAAAGACTTCAGCAAGGTCATCGGCAAAAAGATTAAAGTGAAAATGAGCACCTTCCGGGAGGGGCGGCAGAATTACACCGGTTGTTTGAAAGCGTTCAACGAAGGAATGTTGCATATGGACGTAGACGGGAAAGAAACGATCCTGCCCTGGTCCGAAATGGAAAAAGCCCATTTGATTTATGAATTCGACTGAACGGGATCTTTAAAAATTCGCCGTTTGAGAAGGTTACGGTTCATATTTGAAAGGTCTCGTAGTCGATAAAGTGAATTTTTAGAGATCCCCTAAAGAATGAAAAGCGGAGTGAAGAAATGATAGTGAATGAATTGAAAAGAATCATTGAACAGGTCAGCCGTGAAAAAGGATTGGATCGCGAGGTTCTCATCAAAACCCTGGAAGAAGCGGTCAAAGCCGCGGCGCGCAAGAAGTTCGGGCCGAACTACGATATTGAGGTGACCTTCAATGATGATGCGGGAGAAATCGAGGTCTTTGAATTCAAAGAAGTCGTGGAGCAGGTCACCAACAACCATCTGGAAATTTCCCCGGAAGACGCGCACGAAATCGATCCCGAGTCCGAAATCGGCGACAGTCTGGGCGTCAAGATGGACACGGATGAGTTCGGCCGAATCGCCGCCCAATCCGCCAAACAGGTCATCATGCAGCGGTTGCGCGAAGCGGAGCGGAATGTCGTTTACGGAGATTTTAAAGACCGCGTCGGCGAGATCATTCACGGGATTGTGCAGCGGTTCGACAAAGGCAATATCATCGTCAACCTGGGCCGCACCGAAGCGGAACTGCTTCTTAAAGAACAAATCCCCAAAGAATCCTACAAACAGGGCGATCGCGTCCGGGCTTATATTTTGGATGTCCGCCAATTCAGCCGCGGCCCGCAGATCCTGCTTTCCCGCACCCACCCCAATTTTTTGTCCGCTCTTTTTGAAAACGAAGTGCCGGAAATCGCCGAAGGCATCGTTTCCATCGTGCACGTGGCCCGCGAGCCGGGCAGCCGGACCAAGATCGCGGTCCATTCCAAAGACCCGGATGTGGATCCGGTCGGCGCCTGCGTGGGCGTGAAAGGCTCGCGCGTGCAGGCCGTGGTTCAGGAATTACGCGGAGAGAAGATCGATATCGTCACCTGGGATCAGGATCCCGCCAAGTTTATTTGCAACGCCCTGGCGCCGGCCGAGATTGTGCGCGTGATTGTGGACGAAGACGAGCATGCCATGGAAGTGGTTGTGGGCGACGATCAATTGTCCCTGGCGATCGGCAAGAAAGGCCAGAACGTGCGTTTGGCTTCCAAATTGTCGGGTTGGCATATCGATGTCACCAATGAGTCCAACTACAACCAGGCTTTGAAAAGCGCTTATGAAGCCCTGCTCAAGCTGGAAGGCGTGGGCGAAAAAACCGCCCTGGAGCTGTATCAGGCCGGTTATCGTTCGGCCAAAGATATCGTCGCCGCCGGCTTGACGGACCTGGAACAGTTGAAGGATATCGGCGCGGCCAAAGCCAAGAAAATATTGGAGAGCGCCCAGAAAGAGTTGGAACAGGAGCAGAACCGGCCGGCCGCCGGCGTGAAAGCCGGAGAAGAATTGCAGCCGGAAGCAAAAGATCCGTCAGAGCCTTTGGCGGAGCCGGCCGATGCCTCCGATGAGCTTAATGGGTAACGTCCGTTTTTGAAAGGGGGGTAAGCAGCAACCGTGTCCAAAGGCCATATTCCCCTGCGAACGTGTCTGATATGCAGAAAGAAAAAAGAGAAAAAAGCCTTGATTCGTTTGATCGCTCAGGCGGACGGATTATTGATCCGGGATCCGCGACAAAGGGCCGCGGGCAGAGGCGTTTATGTGTGTGACGATCCGCTTTGCCTGGAGCGTTTACAGAAAAAGGAGAACAAAAAGTCATTAAAGAACCGTATTTGAAAATCAGTGGATTCAGAAATAAAGAATAGGACCGTTTTAACGCTATTAAAAAAAATTTTAGTCAAGAATGAGGGTATACATGGCGAAAGTCAGGGTCTATGAGCTGGCGCAAGAACTCAATGTGGATAAGGATGAGCTGATCGAAAAGTTGGCGGCCGGCGGCATTGCGGTGAAAAACGATAAAAGCTTCTTGGACGACGATGTGGTGGAACGGGCCAAGGCGATCATGGCCGGTCCCAAGTCCGAAGTGGTTGAAGAAAAGCGCATCAAGCCGACGGTCATCCGGCGCCGTAAAAAAACCGTAGCCGTGGAGCATGAGGAAGGCCGGGCTGTTGCCGATGCAGAAGAAACCGCGGCCCCGGAGACGGAAGCGGCGGCGCCGGTGACGGAAGCCGTAGCGCAGGAACAAACGGCAACCGAGGTTCTTGCCGAGGTATCGGCCGTTGCGGGAACCGATGCGGTCCAGGAGGAAATAAGCGCCCAAGCGGCGGAGCCGGTCGAGGAGGACGATCAATCCGGCAAGGAAAAGTTGAAGGG
>RPPU01000115.1 GCA_003819975.1 Desulfobacteraceae bacterium | reverse complement strand
TAAAGCGATCATAACCGGATTACGACTGACACTATAAGACTCGGCTAATTCCACCAAATTAAGCGTGCAGCCCGGCTTTAATTCCAACCAGATGATTTTTTGGCGCAGATCTTCATATATGGAAATGGGGTCCATGATTGATTCCTCAGACTAAAAATTCGTTTTTCCATAATTTGCACTCACAATGCCCGCATTATGCACGCAAATTGAACGCATGGCAAGAAAAAAAATCAATTCCCCTTCATTTTGTAAAATTTTTTATTTTGGATTAATTTGAATACAGGGAGGTTATAATACCTAACAGGCCGAAATTGAACAATTTTTAAAGCCAAAAGAATTTCTTCTCGCGCCAAGCCGCAAAGGACATAATCTAAAAAAAACTTTAAATTAATCCAGTGCCGCCAAGTTTTTTCATATTTTACACTTTGCGTCTGCGTCACTGGAGTAATTTCAGAATCTTCAGAAATTACGTCCTTTGCGCGAGATTTATCTTAGCTGAAATTAACTTAAAGTCAAAACCGGTTCCGGACCATGATTTCACTTGGGCCACCCTTGTCCGGAATGCGCTTCAGCGCCAAAGATACCCGATTTTCAACATCCAGCGCATTCCAATATTTATCCAGAATCGTCTTGGCATCGCCTGCCAAAGGCAAGAGCAAGGGCTCGCCTGCAAAGCTCGGCAAGGGCGAACCGTCTCCGCTATAGGTCGTGACCCCAAAACCGAACCCGGATAAAGGCAGAGAGGGCCGATAGGTGAACCGGTCCGTAAACTGCGGATCAATGGAATTGGCTTTCAAAACACTGAGCGTCATAACCGTGGGTTGCTCTTTCAGGTTCAACATTCCGCTGATGCGGGGGGTAAAATTCGGCCCATCCGGCTCGCGCTCCCGGGTCGCCAAAGCCTGGTCGAACGTGCCGCCGCCGGCCAATACTTGGTGCAAGGTGCGGGTTTGATCGCCGTTGCTGACCAGATAAAAGCCGGGCAGTTCCAGCATGGCCTCGTAAATAATCAGGCTGGGATCAGCCACCAGCTTGGCGTCGACCGGCTCGGTCCGCAAAGTCCCGTTTTCAGCCGCAAAACGCCGATTGCGGCTCTGGGTGCTGCGCCCCATGATCCAATAAAGAATCAGCCAGTCGTTATTGCTCGCGCGGCCCATGACCAATCCCCGTCCGGGATATGGGTTTTGCCGCAGATGCTGCTCGAAATTCATTTCTGCTTTTTCATTGGGAGTCATATTTCCACCTCGAATTTAGCGTATTACGCCGGATAAAATGTAAACGGGCTGTAGCCGTTTAGGCCATGGAAAAACCGGAAAAAAACAATCGGATCATTTCCATTTTGCAACCGTGAACGCCGGATGACAATTTCTCGTCATCCGTCTCCCTTAACTTTGAACCCTTCTTCCTACAGCCTTCAGCCTCCAGCCTAAACAGCTACTTTTTAAAACGGCAGCAGCGGGTTGTGCGGTTCCAGCTTTTTCAGGGTCGCCTTGAGTTTTTCCAGCCGGTTGCGGTATTCGGTGTTGGCCGGTTCGAAAATAAGCGCTCTCTGAACATCCTGAAACGCTTTCACATACTCTCCTGTTTTTTCCAAATCAAAAGACCGGGCATAATAGACTCCCGCGTCAAACGGTTCCAGCTCCAAGACTTTGCTGAAATCCTCAATGGCTTTTTCATATTCTTTGCGGATGTGCCGCGTGATTCCCCGGCTGCGATAAGCCCGCGCATGGTTCGGATTAAGCTCCAACGCCCGGGAAAAATTGGCAACCGCTTTGTCAAAATCGTATTTCGCGCTGAAAGCCACCCCCCGGCCGTAATAGGCTTCGGCATGGTCGGTTTTCTTCTCCAAATACTTGTTAAAATCGTCAAGGGCCCGGTCATATTCTTTCAGGCCGTTAAAAGCGTGTCCGCGTTTCAGAAAAAGGTCGATATCTCTGGGGTTCAACTCCAGCGCCCAGGAGTAATCCCTGACCGCATTGCGGTATTCTTCCCTGCCCCCCCAAGCCAAGCCCCGGTTGCGGTAAGCGTTGAGCAGACGCGGCTCCAATGCGAAAGCCGCGGTATAATCCTTGATGGCCCGCTCGAAGTTCCCCTGACCGCTCAAAGTGTTGCCCCGAAAAAAATAAGCTTCCGGGTCCTTGGGCTCCAGTTCGATCGCCTTGGTCAAATCATTGATCGCCTGATCATAATTCTTTTTGGAATGCCAACGCAACCCGCGGAACTTATAAGCTTTGGCATACTTCGGGTTCAATTCAATGGCTTTGCTTAGATCGGCAATAGCTGGGTCTTCGTCGTTTTCAAGCGCCTGATACCAAGCCACCCCGCGGTTGCAATAGGACTGGGCGAATTGCGGGTCGATCTCCAGCGACCGGGTGAAATCGATGACCGCCTTCTCGTATTCGGACTTTTGATTAAAAGCATTTCCGCGGTTATCCAGCGCGGCAATGAATTTGGGGTCCGTCTCGATTGCCTTGGTAAAGACCTCAATCGCTTTGTCCCAATCGCCTTTTTGCTGCCAAGCCAGACCCATTTGATTCAAAACGACCGCCTGCCTGGGATCGATGTCCAACGATCGGGAATAGTCGATGATGGCCTTGTCGTATTCGCCTTTGCGGAACCAAGCCCGGCCGCGGCTGAAATAGGCGTCGCTGTAACGGGGATTCAGTTCAATGGCCTTGGCATAGTCCGCGAGCTGGCCTTCATAATCCTGCTTAAAAAACCGGGCATCGCCCCGGTTTTTGTAATAGGCCGCCATGCCCGGCTCCAGTTTGATCGCCAGGCTGAAGTCGGCGATCGCATTGTCATACTCCTTTTTGGCCAGTCTTTCCAAACCGCGCTTGTTATAAGCCTTGGCATCCGTAAGATCCGTACCGGCTCCGGCAGCACAGAAAACAACTCCCAGCATGATGATTAAAAAAAATACGATTTTTTTCATAAAACCCTCTAGACGGGCGAACTGCCGTTCACCCCTACACCCTTGAACCAATTTCACATTCTCACGTTCTCACATTCTTACGCCCTTGGTCTTCCGCCTACAGCCTAAACCGCTATAGCCTTTAACCCTTCTTCACACCACCGGAATGCAGGTGCAGATCTTGTTGCACTGACAAACAACCCCGCAGGTCCCGGCATTGGCCGGCAAAGAAACCGAAGGCACATACTGACCCGGAACGCAGTTGCAGATGCAAACGGCTCCGGCCGGGAGCGGCGCCAGGCACGGCATGACACTGCTGCTGGTCTGCCCGCTTAGATCCGTGGATTTGTAGCTGATGGCCGAATTCCCTTTGGCCGTGGCCGCCGGATCGAAGAACATGGAAACCAGTTCCCCGGCCGCCGCGTTCCACAAACGAATCGATTTGTCCGCGCCGGCCGAAGCCACCAGAATATTCTGGGGGTGAAAGGCCACGCCGTGAATCGCGGCCGTGTGGCCTTCCAGCACGCCCAGGCCATAACCGGTCACCCCGTCCCAGATACGGACGATCTTATCCGCTCCGCCCGAAACCAGGATCGTGCTGTTGGGACTGTAGGCCAAAGAATAAACCGTGGCCTCGGCTTGAATTTTTTTCAAAACATGGCCGGTAACCCGGTCCCAAAGAATAATGGACTGCTCGGCCCCGCCCGAAGCAATGGTTTTATTGTCCGGGCTGACATCCAGGGCATGGACCGGACCGGAGTGACCGTCCAGGGTTTTCAACAATCGGCCGGTTTTGGGTTCCCAGATTTTCACCGTCGCGTCGGCGCTGCCGGAAATCAGGTTCTTTCCGTCCGGGGAGAAAACCAAGGTCTGAATTTCCCCTTTATGTTTGCGTTGGGTCTCGAACTTGGCGCCGCTTTTAATGTCCCAGATCTTGATGGTTTTGTCTTTGCTTCCGGTGGCCACGGTTTTTCCTTCCGGATCGCAAGCCAAAGCCGTGATAGAACCGCCGCTCGCCCCCAGGGTTTTATACACGTCGCCGCTCCCGGCGTCGTAGATCGTTAAGCAGGGCCGATTAGCCGCGGCCGTGCCGCCGGCGACAAGCATGCGGTTGTCCGGCGTGAAAACCAAGCATTGCACCGCCATTTTAGCCTCGATGGTTTTTAAAACGGTTTTGGCGGCCACATCCCAAATCTTGATCTTCTCGTCATAGGCGCCGGAAGCCAGCCATTTGCCGTTTCTGCTGAACGCCACGGCCCAGACCGGCGCAATATGGGCATTCAACGCTTCCATCTCGAAAAACGGGCCCTCATCCTGGTCTTGGGCCCGGACCTTGCCGGTTAAAAGACCGGCGCAAAAAACGCCCAATGCGGCGGTGGTGGCCGCGAATTCGCGTCGCGACACATTCCAGCGGCCTTCGACCTCTTCCAGTCTATAAAGCTCCGGCTCGCCGGCCGGGCTGTTTGCAAACCGGGATTCCAGGCGAAAATAAGGACGTTTCGTTGAAGTCATCTTTTGCTCCTTCAGTTATCGGCTGTGCCCAGCCACAACCCGCCATGAGCTGCGACTTTTTTGGCCAATAAATAACGCAACAGCTCGCGATTGATCCGGCAACGCACCGAGGGCCGGAACCCGGCCGGGTTCTTGGCGTCAAAGGTCTTACCCAGGCAGTCGCCGGCGCAGTGATATTTGCAAAAGCAGTCCCGGCAATGCGGAATGGCGTCCACTTTTCGCGCCATAATAGATTGCCAGCGCCGGGTTCCCAATTCAAGCCCGCCGGCTCCCAGCTTACCGATGAGCAAACTGCCTGCCAACGGATGTTTGCGATTATGCACCTCGAAACAGGCGGAAACGTCTCCGGTCGGCAACAAAACCAAAGCTTCATGCGGGGCGGTGCAAAATCGCTTCGTGAGCCCCTCCAGCCGGGCGCCGGAGTAAAAAAAGAAACCCCTTGGGCGGCGGCGATTTCATAAGCCTGCTTAAAAGCGTCGGCAAACGCCCGGACTTCTTTGGCCCGCACCGCCAGGGTCTTGCCCCGGCCGCGCGCGAAAGCCGGTTCCACCTGGATTTGCTTGACCCCGGTCTGGCGGCACAGAAATGCGACTGCTTGGGGCATTTGCTTGAGCGATTCCGGCACCATGGTCATGCGGATACCGTAATTGAAACCGCGCCGGTCAAACGCCGCAATGGTGCGCATGACCCGGCGGAACGAAGCGGAGCCGTCTTTTTGGGGACGCTGGCGGTTTTGGATCTCGGGCGGGCCGTCAAAAGAGAGACTAAGCCCGGTAAAATGATCCAGAATAAAAGCCAACTTCTCCGCCGAATAATACCCGTTGCTCGACATGGTAATCGCCGCTTTCAACGACTTCTTCTCGGCCGCCGCCACCGCCGCCGTGAGCACCCTCCAGTTCAGCGTGGGCTCGCCGCCGCCGTGAAAGCCGATTTCAAAAGAGGCCAGCCCGCGGCCGACCGCGTTCTCATAAACCAGATCCACTGCTTGCAAAGCCAAGCCCAACGGCATATTCACGGGCTTTTCCCGGCCCGCGTCCGCATAGCAATAAATGCAACGCAGATTGCAGCGATTGGTCATGAAGAGGGTTGCGCAACCCGGGCGATAAACCGGGCTCTCCGTTTCGATTGTCAAAGGCGGGTCCGGGGCCAATATATTCGTTTTATTGATAAAATCAATAGCCTGATCGATGGTGGGCGATGGGGAGGGCCTTTGGCGGCCCTCGACCAGATCCCGAATCAATCCGGCCAAGGCGCTATTGCCCATAAAAGCCAAACGCTTCAGCGGCGCGTAAATAATGGTTTGGCCCTGAAAAGGGATGCCGAAGATTTCCGGCTGTGCCGGTTGGCCGGTCTGAGCCTGAAAAACTTGATCGGCATTTTGAAGATTAGCGCTTAACAAATGCCCTGCCCCCTGAAAAAAAGTCCTGTCTTTTATTTTTGGTCAGCATACCATTGGGGCCGGCCCCGAGTCAACCGCCTGCTTTTTTTCGTTTTATTCCATTGCGAAGCCTGTTTCTTGACCTTGAACAACCGATATTGTAGATTGAACCCGTCAAATTTTTTTTAAATTTTAAACCTTCATTCAGCCGCAAAGGAGTCCTATATGAAAAACCGTTTGTTTTTGACCGCCAAATTACTGGTCTGTGCTCTGTTTTTCACCCTATGCGCTTCCTGCGAGACCGACCAGCTCAGCGGCATCTTAAAAGACCTGCAAAAACCCAAAGGCCTGGGCGAAGAGGAGATCATTGCGGGCCTGAAACAAGCCCTGGAAATCGGGACCAAGAATTCCGTGGATGTGGTTTCAGTGCTGGACGGCTATTATAAAAATCAGAAGATCAAAATTCCGCTGCCTCAGGAGTGGCAAAAAATCGAAAGCACCCTGCGCAAAGTCGGCCTGGGCTCTAAAATGGATGAATTTATCGTGAGCATGAACCGGGCCGCCGAACAAGCCGCGCCCAAAGCCAAAAGCATTTTCTGGGACGCCATCAAGACCATGCGTTTTGAAGATGCCAAAAAAATCCTCAAGGGCCGCGAAAACGAAGCCACCCTCTTTTTCAAAGATCGCACTTCCGCCACCTTAACCGAGCTTTTCAAACCCATGGTCCATAATGTCATGTCCGATGTGGGCGTGACCCGGCTGTATCAAGACCTCGACAATAAGATGAGCAAAATCCCGTTTCTGGATGCCCAGCGCTTTGACCTGGACCAGTACGTGACCGCTAAAGCCCTGGACGGTCTTTTCCTGATGGTGGCTGAAGAAGAAAAAAAGATCCGCGAAAACCCGGTCGCCCGCGTGACCGAACTGCTCAAAAGAGTGTTCGGATCGAAAGAATAAAAAAAGGGGTCCGTAGAGACCCGCGGAGATATAAAATATCTCTACGCGTATGTCTCTACGTTCAAGGGACCAGGGGTTCGAGGGTTGAAGAAGATATCGAAAGCGGCGGCTTTGATTTTTCATCTTGACCCCCAAGGGGGGTTGTTTTATACTTCAGGCCGCAAAAAGCAGGTACTTGCTTAAATATACCCGCAATGGGTTATCGATAAGGAAAACGAACCATGAATGCATCAGCTTGTCACCGTATGGATTTACATTCCAGCGCTTTGAATGGAATATCGTTTTTTTTGGCTTCGCGTTTTTTGAGAATAAAAAAAATAAAAGAATGGATTTCTTTTGAAACCACACGAAGGTCAAAAAAGAGACTTGGGGCGCTATTGTCCGGGATCGGGATATGCGTTTTCCTGATCCAGGGTTGCGTGACAACCCCTCCGCCGCAGCCGCCCGAACCCGTAGCCCAGGGTCCGACCGAAGAGGAAAAGGCCCAAGAAGAGGAAAAACGCAAGGCCCTGGCCGAGCTGGAACGAAAAAAGGCGGCCGTGCTCGAAGAACGGCGCGCGATCGAGCAAGAGGTGGCTGTGCGGGTCAAGTCCGAGTTCGGGAAGAACCTGCCCGATTACGGCGCGGTGGATATCCTTTATGCCACGGATCGTCTGGCGTTGAACACGATCAACAGGCCTTTAGCCGAAATCGGCTACGGCGTGGACCGCGGCCGGCTCCAGTACGGGCTCTTCGGGATCGGCATGCCCCGCGATCTGCGCAAAGATCCGCTTGAAATTAAGGCGGCCATGAAGACCAAATCGGCCGAGGAGTTCTTCTTCGTCCTGCAGGAACGGCTGGCCCAGTCCAAGCGCAAGGAAGTCTTCGTATTCATCCACGGCTATTACACCGCCTTCGACGAAGCCGCCCGGCGCACGGCGCAACTGGCCTATGCGCTCGGGTTCCAGGGCGTGGCCATCCTTTACAGCTGGCCTTCCCAAGCTGCGCTGACCGGCTACCTGGCCGACGAAACCAACATCGAATGGACCATCCCGCATTTCCGCGAGTTTATAAGACAGGTCAAAACCCAGTCCGGCGCCGATCGCATTTACCTGATTGCCCACAGCATGGGCAACCGCGCCGCCATCGCCGCACTGCGGCAACTTGCCGCCGATCCCCAGAGACCGGCCTGCCCGATCGTAAACGAGCTGGTATTGATGGCCCCCGATGTCGACGCCGATATTTTCAGGGATGCAATGGCGGAGATTCGGCCCATCGTGAGCCGGGTCACCCTCTATTCCTCGTCTCTGGACAAGGCCTTGCTGATCTCGAAAACCGTGCACGGCTATCAACGGGCCGGCGACACCAAGCCTTACATGGTTCTCGTTCCCGGAGTGGACACCATCGATGCCTCGGCCGCCGACACCGGCGTGACCGGTCACTCCTACTACGCCGACAGCCGCTCCGTGCTCTTCGATCTCTATAACTTGCTCCGCCACGGCGACCCTCCGGAAATCCGTTTCGGACTTTTGCCCAAAGACCAATCCGGCCAGCGCTACTGGATGATTCAGCCGTAAAGTACAGATTTATAAGATTTATAAAATTTGTAAGATTCAAGATTCAAGATTAAAGATTGAAAATGAGACGGATAGGTTGTGGCTCAATGAAATTCATTTAGAAGTTATAAACTATCAAACCGCCCGGCTGAACTTGATGGGTCATACAGTAGGGCTCGCATTTGGCCTGCAAAAGAAAAGTGCATTTACCCGTCAAACTTTTTTCTTCTGAAAGCAGATCGTAATTGCCGCCGCCCTTGGAGATCACGAGATCCGCTTCTTGGACCCGTTGGATCAGTTCCGGGGAAGCTTCTTTAAGCAGGGTGCCCGGAACAGGCTTGGATACGCCGTTGTCCATGACCGTTGCGACCTGATCCAGACCGACTTGCAGAGCCTCCGCCCTGGTCGCGTCATTGAGCACCGGAACGGCCCGGACCACAAAGATCGGTTTTAAATCATATTGTTTGCGGATCACCTCCATGAAAAGCCTATCAAAGACGATTTCTCCGCAATTATCTCCCAAGTATACAAGTTTCTTGGCCCGGGCCAACCTTTTCTTCAAAACGTCGACTTGTTTGGGATCGATCTCATTGCCCTGCAGGGTTTTTATGAATTTTTTGGAAGGCTTCTTAGTGGAACCGGTCATGATATCGATGGCATTGCCGGAGACTGCGAATTTTATTGATGCAAGAAACGGATCGGGGCTTTTCAGAATGAATTCTTGGGCATAAGGATACATTTTCAGAGCGGCTTTATTTTGTTCCGCTTTAATTGTTTTCAAGGGATCGCTGACACCGAAGCTCTTCTCCATCATCAACCAGATATCGCTGATGATCTCGGGCGCCGTGATCGCCCAGTTATGGCCGTTAAAATGATCCGACTTTAAAATCTCTTCCATGAATGCCTTGACTTTCAGCTCGTCTTTCACGGCTGTGCGGGCAATGTTCAGGGACATTCTGATTATGCAGGGCATACAATCGGGCCAAATATGCATAAGCGCACTCTTTCTTTTTTACTTTTTCTCGTCTTGAATCTTATAATTTGCAATCTTTAATCAGTGCATTCGCCATCATTTACAATTTACCATTCACCATTTTACTCATTCTTTCTCTCATAATGTCTTAATTTTTTAATACTCCAAGCCCTATATGGATATAATGTACAATATTCTCGAACGGATTGTCATGCAATTTAGAAAATTCCGGACAAACCGGGTTAATCCGGGGGGAGATTTTATAATAACTCAAAAAAAAACCGCAAACGATAGGTGATAAGTGAAAAATAATGACCCCTCAGCCCGTGGGCAGGGCGGTCTGCCCTGCCGCCTATCTGCCTGATCTTTTACGATATTTTTGGATATAAAATCATTCATCCTTTATCCTTCAGCCTTCATCCTTTCTTTATAGACTTGATCCCCGTTCCCCAAATCCACCGCCTAATTTTTAAAAATACTTGAATAACGGAAACTTAGTCCGATACCCTGATCACCAGGAAGGCATCAGCTGCAAGGCGCCCGCGAGGGCTCCTGCCCTTGCTTTCACGCGACGAATGAGGCGTATTTAGTCATACGCCGCAG
>RPPU01000114.1 GCA_003819975.1 Desulfobacteraceae bacterium | reverse complement strand
CCGGGCGCAAAGGCCGGGTCGAGCGCATCCAGATCCAGAGAGATATAAACCGGCGAATCGAATTTAAGTTTGAGATCGTCTTGCCAATCTTTCATCTCCATCATCTCCACCCCGAACCGTTCGGCTTGTTTGCGTTGCGGGCCGTTGGCCGTGCGGATTCCGACCTGGACCAAGCGTTGCGCCAGGTTCGCTTCCATGATCCGGCTGAAGGGGCAGGCATGGGAGTAGCGCCGGCCTTCAAAATCATCATAAAGATCGGGGTGGGCGTCAAAATGCAAAATGGTGATCTCCGGATAAAGTGCGGCAAAAGCCTTGAGAATCGGGTAGGTGACGGAATGGTCTCCGCCCAGGGCGATGGGACGCAAACGGCGTTGCAGCAAAGCCGTAATGGCCGGTTCGACCTGGCCCAGCATTTCCGTTTCCGACCGCGGCGTCAGGTCTTCTATTTCCAATATGGATTCGCGAGTCAAGTTCAGGCCGTTCTCGGTCCATCGATTGGAAGATTCGGAATCCAGTGCGGCCCGGATCAAGGGCGGCGCCCCGGCAGTTCCGCGTAAAAAAGAGGAGCCCTGGTCATAACAAATCCCGATCAGGGCGATGAGGGGATCTTGGTTCATGGATGCACCTTTTCTTCTTTTCATAACCGAAAGGGGTCTGGAAAGGCAAGTTAAAAAGCAAAGGATTGTGTGGCTGCGGCACGTGATTTTAACTCAGATTATGCATGAGTGTTTTTAAACAGTTTCGCCCGAATAGGATTCGTTTTTACAACCGCAACTAAGATGACCTTTCCTTTAAAGGCCAGGGCAGGAGCCCTCGGGTGGCAGGCGCCGTGATATTAAAGTCTGTAAGGCCATGATCCAATGAATATAAAAATTTACTCGGGAAGGTATTGCGCCTGCCGAACTTACGATCACGCCTATAGCACGGATGAATTACGGTTGTGAAAACGAATCCTATTCGGGCTTAGCCATTGAAAATTGTCTCATGCATTTTTTTGGTTTAAAAACTCTGAAATAACGCGGACGAGAAAAAATCTTCAGGCCGGCAACAGATCGTAATAATGGCGCATGGCATCGGAACGGGTCAGAATGCCGATTAGAATCCCATCTTTGATCACGGGCAGGCGACCGATATCGTGTTTGACCATTAAACGCGTGGCTTCGGTGACGCTGCTCTCCGGACTGATGGTGATGACTTTGGTGGACATAAAAGCCTTGACCGGCAAGTGCAGGAGGTCGGGCTTTTTCATCTTTTTAAAATCCTGCCGGGAGATGATTCCGATCAACTGGTTGCCGGCAACCACGGGTAAACCGGTATAACCTTGTTGCCTGAAGATCAGCGCGACCTCTTTCATCGGGCTTTCCGGCGCAATCGACACGACCGGCGCGGTCATGAGATCGCCGATGCACACGGAAGGTTTTTGATGATTCAGGATCAATTCCTTGACCCATTCCTCCACCGCTCCGGGTTCTATGGATTTCAACATGGCGGAACCGGCGCTGGGATGCCCGCCACCGCCCATTTTTTTCATGATCGCGCCGATATTAAGAGTGTTGGAGCCGCCGCGGCCGATGGTAATGCAATTGTTTTTACCCGGTTCGTAGAAAATACCGAAGGCGGCATCCACATTCATGATATCCAGAAACATATCGACGACCAGAGCCAGGCCGGGGGTATGCCCGGTCACCTCGACCCGGTTAAAGCTGACTTCGAAACCTTGCAGATTGATGCGATTTTCATTTTTCAGCATCTCAAAAAGCACATCTTTTTGTTTGGGGCCGTAAGCCGGGCGGAGGAAACTTTGCGCCATAGTCAAATCGGCGCCCTGCTCCAACAAAAAACCGGCGGCTTTTAAGTCCAGGGCCGTGGTGGAGGGGAAAGTCAGATTGCCGGTATCTTCATAGATCCCGGCAATAAAAAGGGTCGCTTCCATGGGGCTTAATTTACGTTTTTCTTCCTGCAAATTTTTGACCAGGAGGGTGACGGTTGCGCCCACAATCTGATGATAGGTCCAGGGGGTTTTGATTTCCCGGGCTTCGGGATGATGGTCCCAAAGGATAATATCGAGATCGGCGCGGGCCTTGAGCTGCTCCCCGTTTTCAAGACGGGACCACTTGGCCGTATCGACCACAACCAAGCGGTTGATCTTTTCCGCAGGCGTGTCGCTTTGATCATGATACACAAAACAGTTTTTATGAATGGACAGGAAGGCTTTTATATTCGGGTTTACGGCCCGCGGCAGCACCGGTTTGGCCGGGGGATAAAGCAGGGCAGCGGCAAAAACCGAAGCCAAAGCGTCAAAATCGGTGTTTTTATGGGTGACAATGATTTCCATGTATCTCTTCCAAGAATAGGGGTTCTATTCATGTATCGGCAAAAAATAGATAAGGCTTAAAAATCATTGAAAAAGGAAACAAACCAGGTTCCCAGGTTCACGGTTCACCGTTCACGGTTGAGGACTTTTTAGAGTTGCACTCTTATTAGGGGATTATGGAAAAATGGTCTCATTCAGCAGCAGGAGCGTCACTCCGGACTTGATCCGGGATCGTTTCTTTAACCTTGAACCGTGAACCCTGAACTCTTAAACTTTTTCTAGTGTTTTTCGTGTGCACACAATTTTATGTTGCTTAAAATTGTTTCGTGGTAAAAATCATTAAGAGCCATTCAATTTTAAAAAAATGAGGTGTCCCTATGCCGGCCAAAATAATCAGCGGGATGGAAATCCGCGAAATCATCTTGCAGGAAATCAAAAATGAAGTTCAAAAGATCAAAGCGAGTCATGGGGTCGTGCCCGGGTTGGTGACGATTCTGGTGGGTGAAAACCCGGCCTCGATTTCGTATGTGTCGCTTAAAATAAAAACCGCGCATGAGTTGGGTTTCCATGAAATCCAGGATAACCGCCCCGAAACCCTGTCGGAAAAAGAGCTGTTGGATTTGATCGGCCAATACAACCGGAATGAGGCGGTTCATGGTATTCTGGTGCAAATGCCCCTGCCCAAGCACATGGATGAAAAAAACATCGTCAGCGCCATTGATCCGGATAAAGATGTGGACGGGTCGCATCCGGTCAATCTGGGGAGACTGATGATGGGCGGCTCGGCCGTCCGGTTCCCGCCCTGCACGCCGGCCGGAATTCAGGAGATGCTGGTGCGGGCCGGGGTGCCGATCCCCGGCGCGGAAGTAGTGGTGGTGGGACGTTCCAATCTGGTGAGCAAACCCATTGCCAATATGCTGCTTCAAAAGGGGTCGCACGCCAATGCGACCGTCACGGTGACCCATACGGGAACGCGCAACCTGGCCGACCATTGCCGAAGGGCCGACATTTTGATCGTGGCGGCCGGAGCACCCGGCTTGATTAAGCCGGAATGGATCAAGCCCGGTGCGTGCGTGATCGATGTGGGCGTGAACCGCGTGGGCGAAAAAATCAGCGAAAAGACCGGAAAAAAAGTGGCGATTCTCAGGGGTGATGTGGATTTTGAAGCGGCCCGGGAGATCGCGGGTTGGATCACGCCCGTGCCCGGCGGCGTCGGACCCATGACCATCACCATGCTGATGCGCAATACTTTGCAATCTTTGAAATTCAAACTCGACCCGGCTTGAGGCGAAACCCAATCAGTTTCGAAAATTTGAACCGGATCCAACCCTTTGCCGGATTCAGAAGAGAGTTGGGATATCGCCGGCATTCAAGCAATCAGACCTGCGCCTGTCAAGAACAAAGATTCGTAAATCCGAATTCCGGTTATTATATCCCGGGTGGAGCAGTACTTTTCTTCCGGAAAGGCACAGTCCGGATTCGATGATGCCGAAACCGGTCAGGTTCGCGGGTTAATGGTCTTTAAAATCCATCCATGCCGCGCGTCAAAAGTTTTGCCCCTTTTGGGATCTTTTTAACTTCTCAGCTGCCAATAAAAAAATCACATACCGATTAGGACTCATTCTCCGACTAAAAAATATTTATCCATTTTGGGTCCATATCCGAATAAATAAGCGTGGCATATGATTTGCAAATAAAACGAGCAGGCAATCAAAAGCCACATCAAATCAGCAGTTGCCAAACCGACAATAAAAATATCGAGGGGGGGGACGCTTATGCAAAGGGTGAGATCCGTTTGTTTTTTTACGATTGTTATTACATTTTTTTGGTTTTTCCTCTCTTTTGGTCAGGCTTTAGCCGCTTCCGCCTATAAAGACGGTATGAAAAAATTCAAGGAAAAAGACTACTTATCGGCGGAAAAACTTTTTGTTAAAGCCGTGCAAGAGGAGCCTAAATCCAAAGACGCCAAAGTGATGTTGGCTTGGGCGTTGATTAAACAGGGGCGGCTTAAAGAAGCGGAAAAATTCATTACCGATGCCGAAATTTTGGCGCCGGACGGCCAAGATGTGATTCAGGCCAAAGCTTGGTCCCAGCTGTTTAAAGGGGATGAAACGAATGCCCGGAAGAGTTTTCTCAAGCAGGTGGCTTGGGCCGAAAAGCACGTTAAAAATTCGGATTTTATGTCGTATGCGAGCAGCGACCGAGCTTATATCGAATCCATGTACTCGGACGGTCACTACGGTTTGGCGCTGCTTTTGAAAAACAAAGGCGATACGGCCGGAGCCGTCCAAAATCTTAAAACCGCTTCTTTATATATGAACGATTTTATGCCGCGCAGTCAGATCCTAACGGATTTGGGCGATCTTTGCGCACAGCACGGGAAGCCGATCGAAGCGGCGGAGGCCTATGAGAAAGCCGGCCAAATGGTAAAACCGGAAGCGGACAAGGCGCGCCTGGCCCTGAATAAATTGGGGTGGATTCAGTTCAGTTTGAAAAATTATCTAAAATCCGAAGAGGCTTTTAAGAAGGCGCTGAATCTGAAAAAAGATTCCATGGAAGATTGGTACGGATTGGCCCTATCGGAAAATGCCCAAAACAAACAAGAGGCTTTTGAGAGTTTAAAAAAGACCATTCTTTTGAATCCCTATTACCCGGAGACATCGGCGGTATACGAGATAATCGATAAAAAACCGGAGTGGCGGAAGTTGTGGAAGGAGTGGGGCATTGCCTATCAGAAGCTCGGTAATTATTATGCGGCTCTATTTCGACTTTCGGGATATTTGAAAGAGGTCCAGGCCGACGACCCTGAAGCTCTGACCGCCGCCGGCTGGAGCTGCCGCTGGCTCGGCGATTTGGATTCGGCTTTGGCGAACTTCGGAGCTGCCGCCAAGCTGAAACCCGCTTGGGATGAACCTCAGGTGGGGCTGGGTTCCTCTTATTTGGCTTATGCCAAATTGCCCGAAGCGAAGGCGTCTTTTGAAAAAGCAGTCCAATTGAAAAAAGATAATTATGAAGCGTATAACGGCTTGGCGTATTATTATTCCTATCAACAGGATCCGGTCAAAGCCCTGGAGTCCTTGCGTAAGGCTTTAAGCTATAAAAAAGATCATTATGACAGCCAGGCTTTCCTGGCCCAGCTGTTGTTGAGCCAGAAGAAATACGGTGAAGCGGCCAAAGAATATAAACAATTGACCGAATTGAACCCTGCGGCTTTGAGCCCCTGGAACAGTTTGGGATGGGCTTATTCTTTGGACGGCAAACCTCAGGATGCAGCCAAAGCGTTTGAGGAATCCATACGGCTTAATCCCTATCTGGCCGATGCTCATTACGGCCTGGGTCTCGCTTATGCCAAAGCGGGAAAAAAGCCGGAAGCCAAGAAAGAGTTATTGACCAGCATTCAAATCTATCCTTATTACGCCCACACTCCGGAGTTGGCGGCCCTGATTAAAGAGAACAAAGATTGGTGGGATTTGTATGCCGGTTTGGGATGGAGTTATTATTATTATCTGCAATATGCCCTGGCTGCTCCGGTTTTCGAGGAATATTTAAAAAACCGGAAAGAGGACAAGGAAGTCCAAAAAGCTTTGTCCTGGTGCAAATATTGGGTCGGTCAACTGGACGAGGCCTATGCGCTTTTTGACGATTTATTGCAAAAAGAAAAAGACGACCTTGATTCCCTGGTCGGCAGCGGCTGGGTCCTTTTTTACAAAAACAAGGATGAAGAGGCTTTGGCGCGGCTCACGCGGGCTACGACCTTGAAACCGGATTTGGCCGATGCCTGGCGCACCCTCTCGGCTATTCATTTCCGCAAGGGTCGGTATGCCGAAGCCAAGGCGATTAATCAGAAGATCGCGGAATTGCAGCCAAAGGCGGTGGATGCCTACAACAATCAGGGTTGGGCCCTTTATCAGGAACGAAAATACAACGATGCTTTGGAAAAGTTCAACCAGTCCCTGCAGGTGAACCGCTATCTGGGAGAACCCCATTACGGCCTGGCATTGTGCTATGTCAAATTGAACAATTTGGAGAAGGCCCGCCAGGAATTTTTAACCGCTATCTATCTGTATCCGGCTTATATGGATAATGAAGAGTTCCATAAAATATTGGCCGAGCATGCCAAGCTGAAAGACCTGCATGCCGATCTGGGTTGGAGCTATTACAATCTGTTCGCATATGAAGCGGCCCGGTTTCATTTTGAGAAAGCCTTGGGATACGATTCAAAAAATATTTCAGCCAATCTGGGATTGGGAACGCTGGAATATGTGCTGGGCGGGTTCGATAAAGCCGTCGAGCGCTTTGATAAGCTTTTGGCCCAGGTTCCGGCCACCGCCAAGGCCTGGGACCAGTGGAGCTATATGCTCGACAACCTGGCTTGGAGTTATTATTACCTGAAGGAGTATGACAAGGCGATCGCGATTTTTAAACGTCTGGAGGCGTATCATCCCGAGATCCGTTATATCGCGCCGCTCAACGGCCGGGGTTGGGCCGAATTGCAAAAGGGCAACAAGCAGGAAGCGCGGCGCCTGTTCGAGGAATCGCTGAAATTGCTCCCCGGCAATTACGGCGCGGACAGCGGGCTAACGGCTTTGAAATCATAGATGGTTTTTCGATCTTTATAAAGATAGGATCGGAAAAACATGAAGGAGAACGCGTGATGAATGCTCATTGTGTTATGGAAGTATACGGCGAAGAAGCCTGCGACAGAGTATCGGAAACGTTTCCGATCTGCGAAAAACACTTGGACCGCCTGAGCGAAGAATTGGGATTCCGTCCGGCGGAACATATGCGCGACAATCACCTGGAAAAAGGAGATGAAGCGTTCGTGTTCAACCGCCGCAACGGCGAAGTGTATTCCCTGAACGGCTCGGCCGCCTTTCTTTTGAAAGGGCTGATGGCCGGCAAGAGCGGTCGCGCCTTGCTCGAAGAACTTTCCGGGAAATTCGAAATCGCTTCGTTCAAGGAAGCGATCAACGGCTTGCGGGAGTTTGTGGACGAACTGGTCCGGCTCGGCCTGGGAGAAAAGAAAAATGGGAAAAAGTCTTAAAGATATCCACGTGGCGGTGACGGGTTTGCTGGTCATGGACAACCCCTATCCCGGGGTGGGGTTTGCGCGCTGTCTGCGGCATGCCCCGGAATTCCAGGGACGCATCACGGGCCTGGTTTTCGAAACCCTAACCAACGGCATTTTTTTCCCCGATCTTTTCGACCGGATTTATCTGGTTCCGTTTCCGTCGGCCGGCGAAGAAGCCTTGTTGCAGCGCTTGGAGGAAATTCACCGCCGGGACCCGATCGATGTCATTGTGCCCTCGCTGGATTCGGAGGTGCTTTTGTACGCCAAACTTTACGAGCGTTTGAAAGCCTTAGGCATCGCTTTACTGCTGCCGTCCCTGGAAAGCGTGAAATCGAGGGGTAAAAACCTGCTTTATGAATTCGGCTTGCAGCACCAAATCCGGGTGCCGCGCACCGTCGCTTTGAATAATGTGGAGGAAGTTCAGGGCCGGGTGGGCGAAATCGGCACGCCTTTTTTGTTGAAAGCCTTGTTGAGCGATGCACGGATCTGTTCTTCGCTTGAAGAAGGCGAAATCGAGTACGGCCGGCTTTTCGACATCTGGGGCTATCCGATTCTGATGCAGGAATATATATTCGGCGACGAGTTCGATGTAATCGGCTTGATGGACCGCGGATCGCGCTGGGCGGGCGGTTTGGCAATGAAAAAATTAGGGTTGACCGATAAAGGCAAAGCCAGTTCGGGGGTGAGCCTGGAAAATCCCGAGTTGCTGGCGTTGACCCGTTCTATTTTGGAGAAATTAAATTGGGTGGGTCCGGCCGAATGCGAGTTTTTGAAAGAGCACCGCGGCGGCGCCTATTACTTAATGGAAATCAACAGCCGCTTTCCGGCCTGGCTTTTTTTGACGGCCGGTTCGGGCTTTAATCTGCCCCTGATGTCGATCCGACTGGCCCTGGATCTGCCGGTGAAAGCCAACGGTCATTATGAGGTCGGGCGTTTATTCGTACGCACCGTAAGCGAAAGCGTGATCCGTAATTTCGCCTTAATGGAATTTTCAGCCACAGGAGAGATAAAACCATGATCATCGGCGTGACCGGCCTGACCACGGCCGACAATCCCGTGCCGGGTTACGGCGTGCTTAAAGCTTTGCGGCACGAAAACAGACCGGAGTGGAAGTTGTTGGGTTTGGCCTATAGCCCTCTCGAGACCTGCCTTTACGAGCCCGGGCTGATAGACAAAGCCTATTTGGTCCCTTTTCCGCCGGAAGAGCCGGCTGCGTTTGTGGACCGGATGCACGCAATCAAAAAACAATACGGCCTGGACTTGTTGATCCCCAATCTGGACGCCGAGATTCCGGTTTTGGCGGAGATGGCGCCCCGACTGGAAGCATTGCGCATTCTCCTGCTCGTTCCGGACAAGGCGGTCGTTGAACGGATCGCCAAAAAGCAGTTGTGCAGCTGGGCGGCCAAAAATGAGATCCGGCTCGCGCTTCCCGCCACCGCGCTCGTGGATACGGATCATTTGAATAATCTGTACGCGCCCTCGTTTCCTTGCATGGTGAAAGGCCTTTCCCATGGAGCTGTTTTGGCGAACAACATGCGGGAATTGAGACATACGGTGGAAAGCATGCTGCGCAAGGGACATACGCAAATCCTGGTCCAGGAATACATTCCGGGTGAGGCCTTTTCCCTGGCGGCTTTGGCCGACCGGAAAAGCCGTTTGGCCGGTTTTATCCCGGTCAAAAAACTGCTTACGTCCAAACAGGGCGCCACCTGGATGGGCACCACCATCGAAGGGGAAGGATTTAGAAGTTTGATTGAAACGATTATTGCGAAGTTGAATTGGGTCGGTCCGATGGATATTGAGATCATCCGGAACGAATACAACGGCCTCGATTATTTGATCGAAATCAACCCGCGTTTTCCGGCCTGGATCTCTTTTGCGGCCCTGTCCGGAGTCAATCTGCCGGCGTTGCTGCTGGAATTGGCGAACGGCGGAACAACCGCGATGATGGCGCCGCCCGAACCGGGGGAAGTGTTCGTGCGGCAGGCTATGGATATTGTTTCCGATATCAAACAATTCGGCGCATTTTCTTTATCAGGAGAAATGGATTATGTCTGAACCCGCTTTAAAAATACCTTTTGTCAAACCGGCGATCAAGAAGATTTCGCTGGCCAGTACCAACAAGTTCACGGGCTCCTATCTGAAAGTCACGACAGTGAACGATGTTTTCGGGCACGGGGTGCGCAAACTTTTGAAAGCGCACGGTTCGCCCCTGTATGTTATTTCGGAAGAAGTACTGGTGCGCCGATTCAGGGAAATGCTGGGCGCTTTCCGCAAGCATTATGCCCCGAGCACCATCGCTTATTCCTACAAAACCAACTATCTTTCGACGGTGTGCGCCATTCTGCATAGGGAGGGGGCCTGGGCCGAGGTGGTCTCCGGGTTCGAATACGAGATCGCCCGGCAACTCGGCATGCCGGGGCCCAAGATCGTATTCAACGGACCTTATAAAACGCCCTCTGAACTGAAACGGGCTTTTTTGGACCAAGCCATGG
>RPPU01000113.1 GCA_003819975.1 Desulfobacteraceae bacterium | reverse complement strand
CTTTTCCGGAAGAAATCAACCGTCGCTTGGTCAGCGTTATCGCCGATTATCATTTTGCGCCTACCGAAACAGCCCGAGAGAATCTCATGAGCGAAGGAGTTCCGGAAGAGAGAATTTATGTGACCGGTAATACGGTTGTCGATGCACTCTGGGGCGCCTTGAAGCTCATTCAAAGCGGGAAAATCAATCTTAATGAAGAATTGACCAAAATCATTGCGGAAAAACCAGGGTCCCGCATTATCCCGATCACGATCCATCGTCGGGAAAGCTTCGGAACGCCGCTTGAGAATATGTGCCGGGCCTTGAGGGAACTGGCTTTAAGATATCCCCGTGACTTGTTTATTTATCCGGTGCACTTAAATCCGAATGTACAAAAACCGGTTCATTCTTTGTTGGGCGGCATCGATAATTTATATTTGATCAAGCCGCTGGATTATTTTTCTTTTATTTACCTGTTGGATAAAGCGTATTTAATTCTGACCGATTCGGGCGGTATTCAGGAAGAAGCCTCTTCTTTGGGAAAACCCGTTTTAGTGCTTAGGGATAAAACAGAACGTCCTGAAGGGGTTCAAGCAGGCGTGCTGAAAATGATCGGCACGGAAGAGAAAGGAATCATGCTGGAAACAGCAACTATTTTGGATAATCCTGTACAATACGGGAAAATGTCGATTCAAGAACATCCTTATGGAGACGGAAAAGCTGCGGAAAGAATAGCGGAAATTATCGTTTCCGAAATCTTTCGGATCTGAAATTCGTTTTCGAAAATTCTCGTTTCGTTATTTGAACGCCGACCCGGGCGAAAATTACTCCGTTTTATATGATTACCTATCTTAAAAACACAGCCAAACATACCCTGATTTTTAGTTTGAGCAGCATCCTCTCAAAAGCGATCGGGTTTTTTTTATTGCCGATTTATACCCGCTATTTGAATCCAACCGACTATGGCATCTTGGAAATCCTTTCATTATTGCTCAATGTATCGATTTTTTTTATAACCCAGGGTTTGCCGAGCGCATTATTTCGAAGTTATTCTTATGAATATGTTGATGATGAAAAGATGAGAAAACAAGCGGTTTCTACTTCCATTTTATATGTATCGATCGTAGGATTCATATTCAGCGCTAGTTTCTATTTATCAGCCGGATACATCAATAAAGTTATCTATGGAACCAAAAACTACACCCATTTGATTCAAATGATTGCGATAACCGCGTTTATCGTCACCTCTTCGCATATCCCTTCCGCATTGCTGCGGGCCAAGTTGAAATCCATTCAGCTTTCGATATCTTCTATTGTCTATTTGCTTTTAAATATCTCGCTAAATCTCTATTTTATTCTCATTCTGAAAATAGGGCTTAAGGGCCTTATTTACGGAAATCTCATTTCAGCCTTTTTATTTTCATTGATCTTATTTATGTTAGTCTCCAAAGATATATCGCGCACATTTTCATTTAAAATCTTAAAAAAGATGCTCATTTATGGATTACCGCTTGTTCCGGCGGGATTGGCATTATTTTTAATGAATGGGTCCGATCGGTTTTTCCTGCAATATTTTTCAACCTCACACGAGGTTGGATTATACGGTGTCGGTTACAAAATTTCAGCCATTATCAGTTTTATCATATTTGAACCGTTTTTATTGGTTTGGCCTTCCATCTATTTCCAAGCCGCCACTGAATCCAATGGGCCAGATTTTTTTTCCAGATTTTTAACTATTTTTTTCTTAATCGTGTCCTTCGCCAGCCTTGGGGCGATTCTTCTATCCAAACCCGTTATTATGTTGATAACGCCGCAAGAATTTTGGGGGGCATCCGCCATTTGCACATGGCTCATTCTTGGTTTTGCCTTAAATGGGCTTTCTAATGTGTTAAATGTCGGTATTTATATAAAGCAAAAAACACAATTGATAACCGTGATTACGATTATCTCAACTATTACAAACTTGATTTTAAATTTTATCTTAATTCCATCATACGGAATAATGGGAGCTTCTATCAGCACCTTTATATCGTTTCTGATTATGTCGATCCTTTCATATCTATTTAATCAGCGTGTTTATCCGATTCATTACCCATGGGTAAAAATTGTTAAAAATATTTTAATATTCATCATTTGTTTAAGCGGGTCCTGTTTCATTACAGTTGAAGGTTTATATCGAGGGTTGATCAAAGCGATTATTATTTTATCCATTTTTAGTGTCAGTATTTTATTATCCGGTTATTTTTCTCGTGATGAAATCAATCGAGTGACAGCGTTGGTTAAGCGTAAACTGGTTTCACGAAACACTTAAATCGAAAATAAATTAAATGGATGAAAATAAAAAAATATTAATGATATGTCATTATTATCCTCCTTTAGCCGATGTGGGCTCAAAGCGAAGTGTTGCTTTTTCTAAATATTTCAGAAAGTACGGTTGGACTCCTTATGTCTTAAGCATAAAAAATCCGGATAAGAATTTTTGCATTATAGGGAATGAAAGTCCTGCACCTGAAACCCATTGTGAATATACATACTCCATTTTTAATTCTTTTACCCTTTTTGGAAAAATCAATGGGTTATTAACCCGAATGTCAAGATGGGTCGGCATTGAAATTAAAAGAAATTATTTCTATGATTTTTTCTGTATTCCGGATTTATTTTTAGGATGGCTGCCTTTTACCGCTTTCCATGCGTACAAAATGATCCGAAAATATAATATCGACCTTATCTATTCTTCATGTCCGCCTTTTAGCTCGGCCCTAATCGGATTGATATTGAAAGGAATCACAAAAAAACCGTTGATCATCGATTTTCGAGAGGCGTATGCTTTAAGGTTCAAATCGCTCAGCTGGCTTTACAAAAAGCCGTATATCCGAAAAATAATTGATCGAAAAATCGAGGAAATGCTCTTAAAAAACTGCAACCTTTTTGTTATCGTTACCGAAGATTTGAGAAAACTCTACATAAAACAATATCCCCAATATAAAGAAAAAATGTTCACCGTCTATAACGGTTTTGACAATAACACATCGCCCGGCCTCAAAAAAGAACTGAAATATGAAAAATTCACTATTTTTTATGCGGGTCGGTTTTTTTATGAAACCGATCCAATTCCCTTTTTTAAAGCTTTGTCTTCGCTTAAAATCCAAAAAAAAATTAACAGTAATCATTTTCAATTTCTTTACTACGGTAAGGAATGGCGCTTAATCCAATTCATTTCCAAAAAATATCATATTGACGATATTGTCATTTCACAGCCGCAGACGACTTATTCGAAAGTCCTTGAATCAATGTCCAAATCACATATCGGATTATTGAGGAACATGCAATGGGCCATTCCGGTTAAATTATTCGATGGTATTTTACTTGATTTGCCTTTTCTGGCAACCATCCCGGTCGGAGAAGCTGAAGATATGCTGAAAAAATATAGTCCGAATTCTTATATTGTCCGGGAAGAATCCGTCGACGAGATCAGCCGAGCCATACTTGATGCCATGTCAGCCCATATTAATGGTAGAAAGACGTCGCGCGATATAACTGAATTTATGAAAAAATATTCCATGGAAAATCTTACTGTTCAATTAATGAAAATCATAAAGATAAAAATCCTTACTACCGATGGGAAGATATAGAATGAGTTTATCCGAAAAAGAGATCGTGCGAATCAACGAGACCGTAAAAATGATTCCTCTTAACATAATCTCTTTACTTGAAGTGGGTTGCGGCGACGGCAGGGTTGCCCAATTTTTACCGGACGCAATAAAAATCACCGGTTTTGATATTAATAAAGAAAAAATAAAACACTATCCGGGGAATAAAATAATTGCCGATATATCAAAAATACCTATAAAGCAAAATACATTCGATCTTGTATTAATCACGGAAGTATTGGAGCATCTTAACGATAAAATTTATCGTTCCGCCCTATCCGAGATATTGCGTATTACCAAGCAATATATATTAATCACAGTGCCTTTTTATGAAACCCTGTCCGCCAATTGGGATAAATGTTCCGAATGCGGCCATATATTTCACGCTTGGGGACATATCAGGAAATTCAATCCCGAAATTCTCAAACATTTATTTAAAAATGCAACCCTTCAAAAAACGCAACTGTTAAGTCCTAAAGAGACCTGGATTCCATCAGCCTTTTATAAGATCGCAAAAAAACTTGGAAAAGTCTGGGGAACCAATCCCCAAAATCCCACCCTATGCCCTATATGCGGTTCCGGCTCTTTGCACTCCACCGGAAATTTATTTGGGAAAATATTTATTAGGTTTTTATGGCGGTTTGAAAAATATTCACCAATTAAAAAACCGATATGGATTGGATGCCTTTATGAAAAAAATGTTCATTGATTTTGAAAAAATAAAAAGAGGATTACGGAATCCGAGAAGTTCATATATTGCTTGCAGAGCTTTGCTTAAAGGCTTTTATTACAAATTTAAATATAGGATTCTTTTTAAAAAAATTAAAATCGGCAAGAATTTCAGAGTGATTGGGAAGCTTTCCATTAGAGGTCCGGGCAAAGTTACCATCGGGGATAATGCCTTGATCGTCCAAACATTGAACCCGGTAACGCCCTGGTCCTATCATAAAGATGCCGAGATTTTGATAGGCCATAATGTCCATCTAAATGGAACCCGATTGGGGTGCGCTAAAAGAATCGAAATCGGCGACAACAGCATTATGGCGGATTGCCGGATATTGGACACCGATTTTCACAGTATTATTCCGGAAAAAAGAAATGATCCCGCTGCCGTCAAAACCCATCCGATCAAAATCGGCAAAAACGTATGGATCGCCATGAACTGTATTATCTTGAGAGGGGTTACGATCGGCGACCATTCCACCATTGTCGCGGGGTCGGTCGTAACCAAAGATATTCCGGAATATTCCGTTTACGGCGGAAATCCGGCTGTTTTTATTAAAGAAGCACCGAGAAATACCGAATAAGATGAATATGCCGAGCACTGTATCCAGTGAGCCCAATGCACAATTAACCGCGCGACTCTTTTTTATCCTGACGGGGCTTTTTATTGTTTTTATCCTGTTCGCCAGCCTGATACCGGGCGGCGGTCCTATCTCGCCGTCTGAAAGCGTTATTTTCAAATTAAAAAAATTGTTGTTTCTTAAAGAGATGTACCTTTCGCATGATTTAAAAAATGTGGATACCTTTATGTTGCGGGATATCGCCGCAAATGTCTTGCTCTATATACCGTTAGGTCTTTTTCTTTCTTCCGCGGTTTCCCTGCCCAAACGCCGTTTTTTCACGCCCTGGTTGGTATTGGGAACCTTGATAAGCCTGCTGATGGAAAATGCCCAACGCTATATTAACCGCAACCCGGACTTGATCGATATGATCACAAACACGATCGGGTTTTTATTCGGGTTCTGGATTGTCGTTTTCGCCATGAAATTTACGGGGTTTACTCCTGCGACCGTGATCGGTTTAAGCGATAACGATAAAGCGAGCCCTAAAATCCGGGCTGTAAGCGCTTTTAGATTTATGTATATCAGTATTTATTTTCTGGTTTCTTTACTGCCCTTTGATATTTCCATGAGTCCTTCACAAATTTACAGCAAATTATTTGCCGATGGAGCGGGTCAGGCAAGAATAATCCTGGATCCTTTTTATCACTATCAGCAATGGCCCCAGGGCGTCACGGTTTTATTTTTAGTTTTGTTGGGTCTTATTCCGGTTGCCATCCTTACTTCTTTTCTGGACGGACTTGGCAAGCGCCTCAATCCTTTTTCACCGATTTATGTCTGCCTGAGCCTGGCCATGCTAAGTGAAAGCGCCAAGATTTTCATTTTATCAAGAACATCCGATATCATCCTATTCCCCATCGCGATCCTGGCGGGGATAGCGGGGTGGTTCATGGTCAAGATATGGTTTTTACTTCAAGATGGGCCTGACAGTCATTCCCAGCGTTCTTTGGTGTACAGAAAAAAATTATTAAAAACCGTTTTAATCATCTATGGTTTTGCAATTTGTCTTTTGGCCTGGGCGCCTTATCAATTTGAACTGACCCCCAAGATCGTTGCTCATAAAATTCTTTACCAAAGCAATTTTGTCCCCTTTATGGCTCATTTTTCATACCATGATTTAAGCACTGCCCTGGATCTGGTTAAAGAAACCGGTCTATTTGTGCCCCTGGGTCTTCTCAGCGCATTTCTTGTCTTTTGTTATAGACCGGCTTTCTCTCGATTTAAAGGGTTTGTTTTGGCCGGGGTGGGTTGCTTTATATTCGCTTTGTTGATAGAATTATCCCAAGCCGTTTGTCTGGGTCGTTATGTCGATGTGACCGACGCGATCTTGGCCGGGTTCGGCGGAATTTTGGGCAACACGCTTTTCAACTTATTTTCAACCCATATAACAAAAACAGAGTAATCCATGTTTTCTTTTCGAACGATAAGAGGAACACTTACGGTCATCATTACGGATGCGCTGATAGGCTATCTGGTTTTTGGGGTGATGGTTTCCAATCTGCCCGGCGCACCTGCTTGGCTGGCCTTTAACCGGATCACGGGAAATCTAATGCTTTTGGCCTTTATCTTGCCGATCCTTTTTTCTCTGGCTCTCAATAAATTGTATTCTTATGTAGCTTTTATGATTCGACCCACGGAAATGCTCGGCGGGTTTATTCCTTCTTTCTTTATTTCCTGCTTTTTTATTATTACGCTTTGTTTCCTGATCAAAAGCCTTTCTTTTATCGATTGGAAAATATTGCTGCCCGTCTGTGAAACTTTTCTTGTTTTATTTATTTTTCGCTATTTTATATTTTATAAATTAAAAAAGAACCGCGTACGCATTCTCATTTTAGGGCGAAATGACCAAACGCAAGAAATCGTCGAAGAGGCCAAAGCCAGAATTTATCGCGGTTATGATATTGTCGGTATTATAACGGCTCAAAAAAGCGAGGTTGGAAACGATTTTTACGGTGTTCCTGTTTTGAGTCATATCGATCAATTTTGCGAAACCGTGCGAAATCATCCGGTGGATTGTATTGTGGTGACGCTCAGGGAACGGCGCGGGCAGCTTCCCTTTCGCCAGCTGATTAAGCTTAAATTGGCGCATATTCGGATTCATGAGGGGTCGGAATTTTATGAAAGAGCTAAAAGAAAGATCATGATTGACGAATATTTAAAGCCGAGCTGGATTATTTTTGAAGAGGGTTTTTTTCTGACCCCGATCCATGGCGCAGTCAAGCGCGCCCAAAGTTTAATCGTATCCTTTACTCTTCTGGCTTTGCTTTCGCCTGTTTTGCTGCTGGTTGCGATCTTAATCAAGCTGGATTCCCCGGGCTCCGTATTCTATCAACAGGAAAGGGTTGGGCTTCACGGCCGGATATTCCATTTGCTCAAATTTCGGTCCATGTATCAAAATGCTGAAAAAGATGAAAAGCCCGTGTTTGCGCGGAAAGACGATTCCCGTATTACCCGGGTGGGCCGGATTATCCGGAGGTTGAGACTGGATGAATTCCCTCAGTTTATCAATGTATTTAAAGGCGACATGAATTTGGTCGGCCCCAGGCCTGAGCGACCGTATTTTGTCAAGCAATTGGAAGAAACGATTTCTTATTACGATCTGCGCAATGATGTGCGTCCCGGCATTACCGGGTGGGCTCAGATCAATTACCCCTATGGCGACAGTTTGGAAGACAGCCGGGAAAAATTACAATATGATTTGTACTACCTGAAACATTATTCCTGGCACATGGATTTGGTCATTTTATTCCTCACGATTAAAGAAGTATTATTCGGTTCCGGCCGCTGATCGGACCGGTTTTTTTTTAAACCTATCCCCATCACCGCCTATTTCCCCGCGATACCTCTTTATTCCTTATTATCCCACCAGTTTTACTATTCATTAATTCCTCTTTAGTTGTTTTCTTATCTTTTTTTCATTTTTCCGCCTTTATCCTTCATCCTTCTCTTCTTACTCTACCGTTACACTCTTAGCCAGGTTACGAGGCTGGTCAATGTCGCGGCCCAAAGCCTCGGCAATGTAATAGGCCATGAGTTGCAGGGGAATCACGGTGAGCAGGGGACTGAGTTCCTCTTTGGTTTCAGGCACCAGAATCAAATCATCAGCCAGAGTTTCCAGGCGGGAATCCATGAAATTGGCAACCACGAGCACCCGGCCCTTGCGGGCCTTGACTTCCTGGATATTGGCGATCACTTTGTCATGGGTTTCGCCTCGAGCCAATATAAAAACCGAAGGAGTCTCTTCGCAAACCAGGGCCAGGGGGCCGTGCTTGATATCGCCGGCGGCAAAACCTTCGGCATGAATGTAGGAGATTTCCTTGAGTTTCAGGGCGCCTTCCAGGGCCACGGGATAGTTGATGCCGCGGCCCAGGTAGAGCATGTTTTTGGCATCTTTGTATTTCAAAGCAATGGTACGGATCTCTTCGCTTTTGGCCAGAAGTTGTTGCATTTTGTCCGGAACTTGAACCAATTCTTGGATTAGTTGTTTACCCCGGGACAGGGGCAGGTGTTTCATGCGGCCCAACAGGAGGCTAAGCAGCAGTAAAATCGTGATTTGAGAGGTAAAGGCTTTGGTGCTGGCCACGGCAATCTCGGGACCGGCATGAATGTAGACCCCGCCATTGCTTTCGCGGGCGATGGTGGAGCCGACCATGTTACAGATACCCAGCACCCGGGCCCCGCGGTTCTGGATTTCTTTCATGGCGCCCAATACGTCGATGGTCTCGCCGGACTGACTAACCGCCAGGTACAAGCAATCTTTTTCAACTACCGGGTTACGGTAACGCAATTCCGCGCCTTGTTCGGCCACGGCCGGCAAACGGGCCAGCGATTCCAAAAGATAAGCGCCGATCATGGAGGCATAATAAGCGGTGCCCATGGCGATCAAGCGGATTTGTTGTACTTGGAGCAGTTCCGAGCTGCTCAGGTTCAGGCCGCCCAGCTTGGCTGTACCGAAATCGGGCACGAGCCGGCCGCCGTGGGCATAGGCGCGTTGCACGGCTTCGGGTTGCTCGAAGATCTCCTTGAGCATGAAATGCGGGAACGACCCTTTCTCCATTTCTTCGGCTGCCCATTCTATTTTTTCCACGGTTTTGTGGACTTCTTTGTTTTCAAGGGTCAGAATTTTATAATCATTGTGGGTCAGTACGACCATTTCGCCGTCATCCAGATAAATAGCCTGGCGAGTATGGCCCAGGATCGCATTGGGATCGGAAGCCAGGAACATCTCTTCCTGGCCGAGTCCCATAACCAGGGGGCTGCCGTTGCGGGCGCCGATCAGGCAATCGGGGAAATCCTTAAAAAGCACGGCAATGCCGTAGGTCCCGGTGATTTGGTGCAGGGCGGTCTGGGTGGCCTGCTCGGGATTGTCGGTCAGATGTTTTTCAATCAGATTGGCCAGCACTTCGGTGTCGGTCTGGCTTTGAAATACATAGCCTTCTTTTTCCAGGCTCTTTTTAATGATGGCATAGTTATCGATGATGCCGTTATGGATCACGGCCACCTTGGCGTTCATGCTCAAATGCGGGTGGGCATTGGCGTCGTTGACTTCACCATGCGTGGCCCAACGGGTATGCGCAATGCCGACATGGGTGCTCAGGGTTTTCGGAAGGATTTTTTCCAGATTGGCGATTTTACCTTGCTTCTTGATGACTTTTATTTTTGAGCGCTGAAGATAGGCGATACCGGCGGAGTCATAACCGCGGTATTCCAGGCGCTTCAGGCCTTCGATCAAATAAGGCGCGCCGTTTCTTTTGCCTATGTAACCCACGATTCCGCACATATTTTTTATCTCCTATTATATAAATTTTGTTTCCTGCAAAATTTATTACCCGTAAACCATGCGCCGTATCTGACGTTCCGTTAATTCAGGCGCCTTAAAGCGCCGTTGACAAACCTCCTGGCTGATTCGGGAATAAATTTCCTGGTTTTTAACCCCTTGGTTCTGGAGCT
>RPPU01000112.1 GCA_003819975.1 Desulfobacteraceae bacterium | reverse complement strand
TGAAATCTTCAATCTGCAATCTGTAATCTTGAATCAAAGTTCTCGCCTTCACGCCGGGCGCATCGCCTCCGTAGAGATACGCTTTTTACATCTCTACGTTCTCACATTCAAACGTTCTCACATTCTCATCGGGCGTACGCCTCCGTAGAGATGCGCTTTTTGCATCTCTACGTCGTACGCCCCTACCTTCTCACGTTCAAACGTTCACACGTTCTCACGCTCTTCTTCCACCCTTCCCCTTTTAATGGCGTCGACGATCTTCACGGTCTGCAGGGCCATGGCGACATTATGAACCCGCACGATTTGGGCGCCGTTGAGAATGCCGGCCGCGATCGTGGCCATGGTGCCTAAATCCCGTTCCGGGGCCTCTTTATTAAGGATATGGCCGATAAAAGCTTTGCGCGAACTACCCAACAGAATCGGCTGTTGCAGGGTCAGCAAGCGGCCTAACTCCCGGATGATTTCCAGGTTGTGATCGAAAGTCTTGCCGAAACCAATACCGGGATCCACCAGCAACATCTCCCGTTGAATACCGGCCTTGACGGCCCGTTCAATGGCCTCTTGTAAGAAAACGACAATTTCAGCCATCAGATCCTGATAGGTCGGATGATTCTGCATATCGGCCGGCGTCCCCTGGATATGCATCAGGATCACCGGTACCCGGGCTTTGGCCGCCACTGCGGCCATATCCGGATCGAAACGCAGGCTGCTGATATCGTTGATCATGGCTGCTCCGGCTTCCAGCGCTTTTTGAGCCACTTCGGCTTTGAACGTATCGATACTGATGGGCAGGGTCAATTCCCCGGCCAAAGCCTTGATGACCGGAACAACTCTTTCAATCTCCTCCCGGGCCGTCACTTTGCGGCTGTAGGGCCGGGTCGATTCGCCGCCGATATCGATGATATCGGCGCCCTCGCGGGCCAGGTTCAAACCCTGCTCAATCGCCCGGTCCCGGTCCAAAAAACGGCCGCCGTCCGAAAAAGAATCGGGCGTCACGTTCAGGACGCCCATGATTTGGGTCCGTTCGCCCAATTTCAGTTCATGACCCGACCAGTTCAAAATAGTTTGAGCTGTCCGCATCATACGGGCGCGTTCTCTGCTGTTGGTTCCGGTTTTTTAGGTTCAGCCGTGCCCATAATCACGTCGAGGTCGTGACTGTCCAGGGTTTCTTTTTCCAGTAAAGCCTTGGCCATCTGATGCAGAAATTCCAAATGTTCCTGGATCAACCGGGTGCTTTTTAGATGGGCCTCATTCACGAAGCGTTTGACTTCTTCATCGATCTTCTGGGCGGTTGCTTCGCTGAAATCGCGGTGCTGGGCGATTTCACGGCCTAGGAAAACAAGTTCTTCTTTTTTGCCGAAAGTCAGGGGGCCCAGATGTTCGCTCATCCCCCATTCGCAAACCATTTTACGCGCCAAAGTGGTCGCCCTTTCGATATCGTTACCGGCGCCGGTCGTTTGGGAATGAAGCACCAATTCTTCAGCCACCCGGCCGCCCATCAGAATGGCGATCTGGTTTAACAAAAACTCTTTGGGATAGGTGTGTTTTTCATCGACCGGCAATTGCTGGGTCAGGCCCAGGGCCCGGCCGCGCGGGATAATCGTCACTTTATGAATCGGGTCGGTGCCGGGCAATAAGCGAGCCACCAAGGTATGTCCGGCTTCATGGTAAGCCGTATTTTTCTTCTCCTCGTCGTTGATGATCATGCTGCGGCGTTCCGTGCCCATCAGGACCTTGTCCTTGGCGTCTTCCAAATCGGCCATTTCCACCCGTTCCTTGCCGCGCCGGGCAGCCATCAGCGCCGCTTCATTCACCATATTTTCCAAATCCGCGCCCGTAAAACCGGGGGTTCCGCGTGACAGCGTATTCAGGTCCACATTATCCGATAAAACCGTCTTTTTTACGTGAACTTTCAGAATCCCTTCCCGGCCCTTGATATCCGGCACCGGCACCACGACCTGGCGGTCAAACCGGCCCGGCCGCAACAGGGCCGGATCCAGAACATCGGGCCGGTTGGTGGCTGAAATTAGGATCACGCCCTCATTGGATTCAAATCCGTCCATTTCCACCAATAACTGGTTAAGGGTCTGTTCGCGTTCGTCATGGCCGCCGCCCAAACCCGCGCCCCGATGACGGCCGACCGCGTCGATTTCATCGATAAAGATGATACAGGGTGCGTGTTTTTTGCCCTGCACAAACAGGTCCCTGACCCGTGAAGCGCCTACACCCACGAACATCTCCACAAAATCCGATCCGCTGATGCTGAAAAAAGGCACACCCGCTTCGCCGGCTATGGCCCGGGCCAAAAGAGTTTTGCCGGTTCCCGGAGCTCCGACCAATAAAACGCCTTTGGGAATACGTCCGCCCAAGCGGGTGAATTTCTTAGGATCTCTTAAAAATTCAATGATTTCATGGAGTTCCTCTTTAGCTTCATCGATACCGGCCACATCGTCAAAGGTCACTTTTTCATGTGTATCGGATAAAAGCTTGGCGCGGCTTTTACCGAAAGATAAAGCTTTGCCGCCGCCCACTTGCATCTGGCGCATTAAGAAAATCATGACGCCCACCAGGAAAAGAACGGGCAGCACATTGAACAAAATTCCCAGCCAGGGAGCGTCCTCCTTGGACTTAGCCACGATCTTTACTTTATGAGTGCGCAACAGGGTGATCAATTCCTTATCGTCCGGAGCTACGGTCTTGAATGCCTTTTTCTCGGTTGTAAAACCTGAAAGGTTGTCCCCTTTAATGAACACTTCCTGGATACTGCCGCCTTCCACCTTGTTCAGGAAATCGCTGTAACCGATCGCTTCCGGCACGCTTTCCGGATTAAACACCTTAAAAAGCACCATCACCACCAGCACGATGATCAGCCAAAGGGCAATATTTTTAAAAAATTGATTCAATTTTCGATACCTCCTTCAAACTTGACACATCCTTTTGCCCTTTGCATCCATTCCAGGCAAAGATGATTTTCATACACGATTATAATGAATTTGAAAAGGCTAAAGTAAAGTCGGTTTTCCCTTTTTGCCCAACCTTTGGTCGGTTCATATAATTTTGGAATTATAGCCCTTTTTTCATGCAATGGCTATCCATTCCCCTCTTATTTCCGGGATTTATGAATCTCAGAATCAATAAAACCTTTCATTAGCTTAAAAGCCTGTGTTACAATAAGTCCGTCTTACCAAAGTTCAATCATAAACTACAATTTACAGACTCATCCGGGAGGTGCTGGCGTGGGCATTGAATTGACCTTGAATCAAATGATTCAGCTTTATCAATCCGCAAGCCTCGGTAAGCTGATGAACGGCCTGGTGCATAACTTAAACGGCCCTTTGCAAAACCTGGGTATTGACTTGGAAATGGTGATTCATGCCCTAAAAGGCCATGAACCTGCCGGACGCGCCTTGCCGGAACGTTTTGAGGAGCGTTTGCTGCGCATGGAAAAAGAGCTTGAAAACATCAATAGCCTGATCCGGGCAACCGCCTTGCGCGCCGATCAGGACGATTCCTGGCTCAATCAGTTAAATTTAGGGAATTATTTGGAACAGGAATTGTCTTTTTTAAATGCAGACCTTTATTTCAAGCATCAGGTGCATAAAAAAATCGAAATCGACCCTAATCTGCCGCCCCTGTCGGCCTTACCTAAACATCTGCCCCAGGCTTTATGCTGGTTGCTGCAGCTTTTTCTTGAAGAATTGGAAAAACAAAAAATCAAGGAATTCGGTTTGAAAGTGACGGCCGGTCAGACCGGTCCGCAAGTCATTATCTCCATGGAGAGCAAAAAGCTTCCCCATTCCTTCCTGGCCTTATTGGAACAAAATATTCCTTTACAGGGCGCCCTGCAATTGTCGGATCATGACTTGCAGCTCGCCATGGTTCTGGCGGTTATAAAATCAAACGGGGCTGAACTTGAAATCAAGCACCAGCCCCATAAATTTCTGCTTATTATCAATTTACGTCAAGAGTATCGAGTTCGTGATTAAAACGCGATATATCGTGTCTTATGAGTAAGTCGGGTTTGAAAAAAGACTTTCTGAACCGCCTTACTCGTTAAAAAGTTTTAATCTTTTTGAGCGCAATTTGACTTTTATAATACTAACAGAAAAAAAGTTGCTCTTTTTTTCTATGAATAATCGCCCCTTCTGAACTTGGCAATCTCGGTCCCCACGGTCACGACCACATCGTTAACGATCGGCTGCAATTTATCCGGTAAACCCTTGGCCGCCTCCATATTTTGCAGATTTTTTAGCCGCTCATCCAAATGCTCGACCAACGCATCCAGATCGGTAACGGGCAAGGAGGTGTTCCCCAATTTTTCGGTATAAAAATCGACCAGGTCCAAAGTGTTCCGCAACTCATTCAGCACCATTTCTTTGGCTTGCGCGGATGAACCGGTTTGTTGCACGCCTTGCATAATCCGCACATCCAATTGCGGCGCTATTGAGCCGGGATTCATAGTTTCCACGCTTTTCATGGTCTCGGCTTGCACCTGGTCCATGATTTTCTGAAATTCATCTTCCTTAGCCCCGTTTTTATGCGTATTTTTTGGGCTTGTCGGCAGGACCGGACCAAGATTTTCATATACCTTCATTTTATACCCTCCTTTTTCCCACCTTTATTAATATTCCGTGACCCTATTTTATGCAAAAGAGTTGCCAGAGCGGCCTTATGGTTCGGCATAGCTGATTTTTAATGTTTTTACCAATTAAAACAATTAGATATGTTCAAATAAAGGATTGGTGATTAAACCGTAATGAAAGAATGACCTAATGATAACTCACACAAGGAAGGAAATATTTGCCGGGTTGATGAATCAGGTAGATAGACTGTAGGTATTGTCGATTTCAAGATACTCGTTGACAAAAAAACGGCTGGAAAATCTGACTTCTGAATTCTGGATTCTGGATTCTGTTTTCAGTATTCTCCTTCTATCAATTGATCATCTCCAGAGAGGTTTTGGTCACCTGGGATAGACCCACCACTTTTTCCACCCCGCCCAGCTTGATCGCTTCCTTGGGCATGCCGAATACCACGCAACTCTGTTCATCCTGGGCAATGGTCCGGGCCCCGGCTTGGCGCATCTTGAGCATGCCTTCGGCGCCGTCCGCGCCCATGCCGGTCAGGATAATGCCGATGGCATTGGCGCCGGCATAATCGGCCACGGAGCGGAAAAGCACATCGGCCGAAGGCCGCTGATGGTGGACCATGGGGCCATTTTTCACCTGGACGTAATAATTGGCTCCGCTTCTGCGCAGCAACATGTGGAAATTGCCGGGCGCAATCAGGGCCGTACCGTTCGCCACGCTGTCCCCATCGACCGCCTCTTTGACATGAATGGCGCAAAGGCTGTCCAGTCTTTCGGCAAAGGAAGTGGTGAATTTGGCCGGCATGTGCTGCACAATCAAAATGCCGGGCGCGTTGGGCGGCATGCCCATCAACACGGTCTTGATCGCCTCGGTCCCGCCGGTTGAGGCTCCGATGGCGATGATTTTATTGGTGGTTTTGGAAAGAGCTTGGCTGGCGGTTATGGGTTTGGCCGGAGCGTCGGCTTTATTCACCTCTTGTTGAACCCTGTCTTTGATATTCACGCTGGCCACAGCCCGGATCTTCTCGGCCAATTGCACGCTCATATCGCCCACGGAATAGGCGGCCGAAGGTTTCGAAATCACTTCCAAGGCGCCCAAGGAAAGGGCTTCCATGGCCAAAGTGCCGCCCTCGCGGGTTAAAGAACTCACGATAATAACCGGAATGGGGTAATGGCGCATGAGCTTTTTCAAAAAGGTCAGGCCGTCCATGCGCGGCATTTCAATATCCAGAGTGATCACATCCGGCTTGAGCCGCACGATCTTGTCCCGGGCCACATACGGGTCCGGCGCGGTCCCGACGACCTCGATTTCCTTTTCGCGCGAAAGTTCTTCGCTTAAGACCTTGCGCACAATGGCGGAATCATCCACGATCAGGACTTTGATATTCCCGGCCATAAAACCTCATGCATTCAGGATCAATTGAAAAGCCATGGTCTGATCCAAGGTGTCCACCACGACCAGAATTTGCCTGGCCTCGCCCGGTTTTTGATTTTTCACTTTTTTAAAATCGACGAATTGCGGGATCCCGAGGTTAAAAATCGCTTTCTCGTCGAAAATGCCGAACGTATTTCCCGCGATCATGTTGAGGATTTCTTTCACCGTCTCCGCAACCTGCTCCGGCGTAACTTGCTTTTTATCCTCGCCCAAGAAACTGGCCGTCAGCGTCTGGGCGGAATGTTTTGGAATGAAAAAACAATACTGGCCCGAAAACGGGCCTTGAAAAGCCAGGGCGGTCGCGATCAGGCCTTCATCCGATCCGGAAGGCCAAAGCTCGGCCGGACTTTTTTCTTCGGCGAATTCCAGGGGCAGGAAAAACATCTTTTCCAGGACTTCAGAAATCGAGGCCTTCACTGCTTTCATCAGTGCTTCCTTGCTCATCTTCTTTTTCTCCCATAATGCGGTTTAATTTATTTTTGATCTCTTCGGGCGTAAAAGGCTTTTTAATGTAATCGGCGGCGCCGCTGCGCATGAATTCTTCCACCCGTTGCTGGCTGGCTTCGGTCGTGACCATCACCACCGGGATGACTTTGAGGATTTCGTCCTTTTTCATTTCCTGAATAAGCTGCAGCCCGTTCATGTCCGGCATGTTATAATCCGTCAGGACCAGGTCCAACCATTCCTGCCTCAAAATAACGAGCGCCTCCTTGCCGTTCAAGGCGTCGAAAAACTGGCCCACCTTAAAACCGGAAGCCTTGACGGTCTTCTTGATCACCGCCCGCATGGCAAGAGAATCATCCACAACCAGCACATTGTAAGCCATTGTCTTTTACTCCTGGAGTCATTGGTTGCGCCGAAAGCGTCTGCATCCCTGAAATCATTTCGGCGGAAAGATAACCGCTACGCTGAATCCATTTATCCGATTCCCGGCCGTCCGGAACGGTTTATTTGGCCAGGTTGATCAACTCCTCGACTTCACGGTATTTATCGCCGAAATTGGCGATAATTTCCTGGATATCCCGGTCCGTGAATCCTTGCTTCTTGAAAATCTCCTTGTGAAAATGATAGGCCAAACCGTCGGAACCGACCCCGATACCCATCATCATGCAGATGGTATCGGCCAGGTACACGATCTGGGTCTCGAAATTATATTTAGCCGGATCTTCCGGCATATGATGATTCCGAATCATGTCGACCATCTCCTGGCTGAACTGCCACTTAGCGGCCACTAAGCCCCCCAATTCGGCATGATCGATGCCGATCACGGCCTTCTCCGCTTCCCTGAAACCCATTTGATTTTTGGAGACAATCAAATTGATCTTCTCGAACAGCTCGCCCGCATATTGATTCAGGATCACCTTGCCGATGTCTTTCAAAAGCGCGGCCGTAAAAATCATATGCGTGTTTTTGATTCCTTTTTTTTCGGCCAATTGCTGGGCAATCAGGGCGGAAGAGACCGAGTATTTCCAGAGTTCACCCGCGCCCAAATCATAGCCTTCCTGCTTGCTCTTCATGTCTTCGGATCCGCTGTTCATGACGATCAGATTCACCAGTTGATCCATGCCCAGATACATCAAGGCCTGCTGAATGGAGTTGACTTTGACGGGCAATGAAAAATAAGCCGAATTGCAAACCCGCAGCAGATTGGCGGTCAAGGCTTGATCGTAAACGATTACTTCCGCCAGATCGGTCATGGAACTCTTGGGGTTCCGCGCCAAAGCCAAAACTTTGTTGGCCACCTGGGGTACCGGTTTTAGCTTGTCGATTCCTTGGATGATTTTCTCGATGTCCATCATATTTCGATTTCTCCTTGGCCGGAAACCTTCATCCAGGTCTGGCCGTTTTTCACCGCCAATTTAATGGTGCGGTTCACATTGCCGCCCACATCTTCGAAATTAACCATGACATTATTTTTCCAGAATATTTTTCGGACCGCCATATGGTTGCGTTTGCCGATATTGAAAAATCCCTGCTGATCCAGAACCTGGGAGCCGCCCACCACCAAGACGCGCATGCGTTGTTTTTTGGCGCCCAAAGCATACGCGGCCTTGAACAAAAGCGGAATACCGGTATCGGCAAACATGGAGGGATTTTCCTGGGCCTTGGCCGGGTTCAGGGTGGAATCGGGCAGCATAAAATGAAGCAATCCACCGACATGAACCGCCGGATCGTAAATGGTAATGCCGATGCAGGAACCTAAAGAATAGGTCACCAAAATCGATTCGGCTTCATTGCTCACTTTCATATCGGAAACGCCAACGACTAGATTCACGTGCCAAATCCTTTCTTATCGTTTTATGCCGTTTGGTCCGTTCGGACGGCGCGTTAGTATCCTGAAAGTTAAATTTGCCTTAAACATAAGAGTCAAGAGTTTTTCACCACGAAGTCAAAAAGTCAAAAAAATAAAAGATCTTGGCGCCTTTGCGACTTTGTGGTAAATATTTTCTAACCTGTTCACGCCTATTCCGTTTTTTGCGCGATCGCGCCGGCTAATGCTGGGCGGCGATCTCGAAAATGCCGGATATATCCAAAATCAAACCCACCTTGCCGTCACCCATGATCGCCCCGCCGGCAATGCCCTTGATCTCTTTCATGCCTTCGCCCAGGCTCTTGATGACAACTTCTTCCTTGCCGAGCAGTTCGTCCAGCAACAGGCAACGCTGCTCGCCGTCGTATTCGACCGAAACCACCAAACCGTCCCACGGCTCCGCCGAGTCGCTTGGGACGCCGAAAATCCGGTCCAACCGCACCAGCGGGATCAGTTTGCCGCGCGAGAGGATCAGCTCCGCCTTGCCTTCAACCGTGGTATATTGTTTCTTTTCCGGACGAAAAGATTCCAGAATCATCAGGGCCGGTATGATATAGCGTTCCCGGCCGACCCGCACCAGCATGCCCTCGATAATCGCCAAGGTCAACGGCAAGCTGATGATGAATTTGGAACCTTGCCCGGGCCGGGAGTTGATCTCCACCCGCCCGCGCAATTTCTCGATCGCTTTCTTGACCACATCCATGCCCACACCGCGGCCGGAGACATCGGTCACTTTTTCAGCCGTAGAAAAGCCCGGCGCAAAGATCAGATTGTAAATCTCCGCTTCCGACATTTTGCTTTCATCGTGGATCAAATTCTTTTCCTTGGCCTTGGAGACGATTTTCTCCTTGTTCAGACCGCGGCCGTCGTCTTCGATCTCGATCACAATGTTCCCGCCGCGGTGATAAGCCTGCAGAGAAACAGTGCCTTTGCGGTTCTTGCCGTTCTGCTCCCGTATGCCCGGAAGTTCGAGGCCGTGATCCACGGCATTGCGGATCATATGCACCATGGGTTCATACAATTCTTCCACCACATTGCGATCGATCTCGGTCTCCTCGCCGATCATTTCCAAGGCGACCTCTTTGCCCGAATTTTTGGCCAGGTCCCGCACCAGCCGTACCATTTTTTGAAAAGTACTGCGGATCGGCACCATGCGCAAGGACATGGCCGTGCGTTGCAGGCTGGAAGTGATCTGATTGAGCTGATTCAGGGTGTGATAAAGCTTTTGATCTTTTACGCCCAAAATCCACTGATTTTGCCGCAGGATGGACTGGTTGATCACGAGTTCGCCGGTCAGATCCACCAAATTGTCCAATTTTTTGGTGTCGACTTTGACATGCAGATCGATATTGCCGTGGCTGAATTTCTTCTGATCGCGCAGGGCGGACAGCACTTCTTTGGGTTCGGCTTTCTTCTCTTCAATCAGGATCTCGCCGATCTTTTTCTCGGGATCTTCCTTTTGCTTGGCCAAACCGCCTTGCACATCTTCGGAGGTGACGGCGCCCTTCCGAATTAAAATTTCCCCCAACGGTTTGCTGCCGATCTCCGTTTCCTCTGAAAGCACTTGCTCGATGCGTTCGATCAGCGGTTCATAAAGCACTTCCGTTTTTTGAACGGCGCCCTGCTCCAATTG
>RPPU01000111.1 GCA_003819975.1 Desulfobacteraceae bacterium | reverse complement strand
GGACGGCTTAACCGACTTGGTCAGCGAAGAGGAAATCTTGGAATTGGCCAAAGATGAAGAAAATCCCGGAATTTTATGCCGGCGTTTGGTCGGCCGGGCTTTGGATCGTGGCGCTCATGATAATACGACGATTGTATCGGTGTTTATTTCCGGATTTGATAAGCGGAAAAACGGTAAAATAAGGAATATTGGCTTTTCATTGGCTGATTATTTGATAAATATGCAAAAAATAATTAAAAAAATCATACCCTAGGCTAAATACATATTGATCTTTTCATTTTTCTTTATAATATTAGAGGCATCTAAAATCTGAGGGGGTAAGTCATCATGGCGAGATTAATCCTAATGTTCAATAAGCAAGTTATTAAAGAATACCCTTTTATGAAAGATAGTTTGACCATTGGTCGTAAGGAAGATAATACGATCATGATCGATAATCTCGCCGTTTCCGGTTACCATGCCCGGATCGATAAGGCCGGTTCCGATTATCTGATTACGGATCTGCAAAGTACCAACGGTACTTTTGTGAATGATAAAAAAGTTTCTTCCCATAAACTGATTCATGGCGATAATATCGCCATTGGGAAGCATAGTATTCTTTTTGTTTCCAGTGAAAAAGCCAAGGAAAAACCGGATGAAAAAGATAAAAAAATGGATTTGGATAAGACCATGATGCTTGATACGGTTAAGCAACGTGAATTGCTTTCCAAACAAAAGGAAATGCCTTCTCCCAATAAAATATCGGAAAAAATAGGCATGATCAGTTTTATCGATAATTCCAAAATGGGGGATATCGAGTTGGTTAAGAAGCTGACGAAGATCGGCAAAGCAGATGCTTGTGAGATCAAGTTGGCCGGTATGTTGATCGGTTCAACGGCTGCGACCATCAGTCGCCGGCCCAATGGTTATGCCATTGCTTTTGCCGGAGGTATGGCCAAATTGAAAGTGAATGGCGAAGTTATTAAAGATACGCAGGCTTTAAAAGATTTTGACACCATTGAGATCGGTTCTTATAAATTTCAGTTCTATATCAAAGAGAAGTAGACCATAGGGTTCCGGCGGCGTTTGTTCCCATCCGGTCGCATTCATCCGTTTCGCAAACGAATCCGCCGATCCGGCGCGGTTATTTGGCCTTCAACGAGCCGGATGATTCTGATTTCAATCGTTTTTTCAACTCGGCCAGCCCTTCTTCAACCTGATCCATTGAGAATACTTTGCCGCATTTAGTGCATTGATAAAGCTCAATAATCGAGCGGTCATAGATCAGATCATCGGAAAAATTCACCCCATGGAAACGGACTGAAAAATTTTGAACCCGCACAAAGTCCTTGTTTTTACAGGCATCACATAAAAAGAAGTCCTGAACCGATTTCATTGATATTTCGTCCTCCCATTGCCGGATAGATGATTTTTAAAAATTAATGCTTTTTAACCTGGAGATTAAAATAATACAATAGATTTTTTGGCCGGTTTAAAATAGTTTGTAAAATATCCATTTATCGCGCACACAAAAGTGTCGCGCACTATGATTTAGTCACCGCTACGGTTGCAATAAATATGTTCAATATAAATTAATGATGTTTCGCTTGTCTTAGATTATTTAAAATGAATGTAATTTTACAAGAAAATATAAAAGTATCTTCAAGTCATATCGGCATTTCCAATCCAAGCCTCCTTGATTTTCTTATATCTTATCTAAAAACGGAAGGAATGCAAAATCATCCATTTTCTATTTGTCCCTTGCCTGCCGACGGATCACAACGGTTGTTTTGGCGGGTGGTAATGGGAGACCCACTGAAGCGGTTTATTATGATGGAAAATCCGCCTCGGGACCCTTTTGCATTCAAGGAAAATGAAGCCTATCTTTTAATCGGTCAACACCTTTTTAAACGACAGATTCCCGTGCCTGAGATTCTATTGGCCGATTTATCTAAAGGTTGTTTTGTCCTGGAAGATTTAGGCAGCACTCATCTTCAGGAAAAAGCCTTATTAGTAGAGGATCGAATACCCCTTTTTCAAAAAGTTGTAGAGATTCTTTTGCAATTACAGATCAAAGGATTGGAAGGGTTCGATCCCAATTGGACCTGTCAGACTCCCTATTATGATGCGGATGTTATGCGGCGTTATGAAATTGAATATTTTAAAGAGGCTTTTTTATCTCGATTTTTGGGTTTTAAAAAAGAATGGCCGGAACTGGAACCGGCTTTTCGTCATTTGATTGCAAAGGCTTCAAGCGCCGGCACTCAAGTTTTTTTACACCGCGATTTTCAATCTCGCAATATCATGATCCTGGATCATAAGATCGGTATTCTGGATTGGCAGGGAGGACGTTTGGGGCCTCCGGGCTATGATCTGGCTTCCTTGCTCATCGATCCATATACTTGTCTCAATCAAGAAGAACAAAACCGGATTTATTCGCATTATACGGATTTGCTCAACAAAGAAAGACCGGAATGGGTCACGCTTTTTGAAGCCACATACCTTTATCTGGCCTTTCAGCGCAATCTGCAAATCTTGGGGGCGTTTGCTTTTTTAACACGTGTAAGGGGGAAAATACATTTTACTTCTTATATACCCCATGCAATCGAATCTCTGCGCGGTCTTTTAAAAAAATTGAACGACCCCGAGTTGGGCGCCTTAGAAGAATTGTTTGAATCCGGAGAGCTGCATGACCATGTTTCAACTTCCTGAATTCCCTTGCATCATTATCCGTCATCTCCGGCAATCGGGTTACGAGGCTTATGTTGTCGGCGGTGCGGTAAGGGATCTTTGTTTGCAGCGGCCTGTCGTCGATTGGGATATCACGACTTCGGCGAATCACGCCATCATCAAACGGGTTTTTAAGGATTTTAAACATTTCAGTTTAAAGCACGAAACGGTGACTCTGGTGCATGAAGGCCGGCATTTTGAAATCACGCCTTTTCGGGGAGTCAAAGGTTCATCCCGTTCCATCAGACAGGATTTGGGGGCGCGTGATTTCACCGTTAATGCCATGGCCTTTGATGTCCAACAAAATCGGATTATTGACCCTTATCAGGGGAGGTTGGATTTATCTATAAAGGTGATCAGAGCAGTTAAAAATCCGAGAGATCGTTTTACCGAAGACCCATTACGTCTTTTAAGAGCCATCCGGTTGGCTGCGGAGTTAAGATTTCAGATTGAACCTACAACCAGGCAAACCATGGCTAAAATGGCTGATCAATTAAAAAAACCAGCCCGGGAAAGGATTAGGGCTGAATTGATGAAAATTTTATTGGTTCCAAAGCCATCCCGGGCTTTTTCCGCAATGGTGCAAACAAATCTTTTGCCCTACCTTTTACCCGAATTATCTGAGGGTTACCGAAAGCGGCAAAACCCACATCACCACCAATATACCATTTATAAGCATATCTTAGTTACGGTGGATCAAATCCAATCTGATCCGATTTTACGTCTAACCGCCCTTTTACATGATATTGCCAAACCGCGCGTTAGAAAAAAAACAAACGGTCAATTTCGGTTTATTGGCCATGAAACAGCCAGCGCTGATATGGCCAAAAATATTATGGAGCGGTTTGGGTTCAGCCATGCTGAAATTGAAAAAGTCACTATTTTAATACGGGAACATATGATGGATTATCATCCCGAATGGAGTGATGGGGCTATCCGAAAATTAATCCAAAGGGTAGGAGTTGATAACATAGATGATTTGTTGAAATTACGACGAGCCGATCTCTTGGCGCATGGTCATTTAGATAATAAAATCAAGCTTTTGACGATGCTTGAAAAAAGGATTAGGCAATTAAGCCAAAAACCATTCATTATTAAAATGCAAGAATTGGCCATTACCGGCAAGGAGGTTATGCGAATTCTTGAATTGTCGCCCGGCCCAAAAATCGGGCATGTTTTGCACTTATTGCTGGATAAAGTGATTGAAGACCCGTATTTAAACACCAAAAAAAATCTTTGCAAGATGCTGCAGAATAAATCTTTCGAGGTTTGAATTTTTTCTGCCAGTGCCATAAAATAAAGTAAAATCTATAGGTTAGATAGTCGCTGCATTTTAATTGGCGATCACACGATCGACTCGCCTGACCTTTTCCTTGACACTTTTTGCAGCAAGCGGCTATTTTGAATAATTATAACCAAAAAAAACAAAAAAAGGATAGAAGGGGGATAAGTGAATGGATAAAAAAACTCGCATCATATTGTGTCTTGCTGGCATCATTTTTGTATTATATTTCATGACAGGTTGCGCCACTATTCCGATATTGAATATTGAGTATCGTTTACCTGAGCAAAACAATGTATTGGCCAATAAGAAAGTATCGCTTGGTTTTGAAGATAAAAGGTTGCCGAAGGAACTTTTTAGCCAGACCGCACAAAGGGAATTCGGAACAGGTAATGAAGCGGTTTCATTATATTTGGGGCGAGGTAAAGATCCGGCATTTAAGATGGGCATATATGAAGTTCCGACTCTTTATAAGGAAGTTTTTAGAAGAAGGCTTATCGGCTTGGGTTTAGAAGTCGCTCCTGAAAACGCTTTATCCCCTTTGCAGGTCTTGATTGTACTGAAGAAATTTCATTTAGACTCCCAGGGAAGAGACTGGAAGGCTCAAATCGAGTACGAGGGACGCCTTCTTAAAGATGGAAATATATTAAGTCAGCAAACCATTACCGGGGAAGCGAACCGACTCCGGTTATTCGGGCAGACCCAAGCGAATATATTGATGAGCGATCTTTTTTCAGATTCTATTAATAAACTGGATATTATTAAATTATTTGAACAGGCCAATATCAAATGAATAGGACCGGTTATTCATAACCGGGGTCGGTAAAATGAACTGGAGGGCAGGTCTTGGCGGATAAAGGAAAAAACGGCACATTTGAAACCCACAAAAAATCGGGTTTAACCGGTTGGATCAAAGGCAGACTTTTAGGAGAACCTGAAGAATTCAATCCGGTTGATACACAGTTTCTGACTGATTTATCCGATATCCGGACGGTCGGTCGCTATGAGATTATCGGGAAATTGGGTCAGGGCAGTATGGGCGTCGTTTACCTTGGCAAAGACCATTATATTAATCGTAGTGTCAGCATAAAGATTTCGCGACCGGCAGCGGACGTGGTGGGCGAAAAAGCCGATAAATACCGCAAGCAATTTTTTATGGAAGCCCAATCGGCGGGCAGCTTGCTGCACCCCAATATCGTGGCGATCTATGATGCCGGTATGTACAAGGATTTTTGTTACATTACCATGGAATATATAGACGGCCCCACTTTGCTCAAATATTGTCAAAAAGAAAACCTGCTGCCCCTAAACAAAGTGGTTGAAATGATTTTCACGGTTTGTAAGGCTCTGGATTTTGCGCATAAACAAGGCCTTATTCATCGGGATATCAAACCTTCCAACATCATGCTGAATAAAGCGGGCGACCTAAAGATCACCGATTTTGGAATTGCGCGCATCAAATCGGAGCAAACCGCCTCAAAAGGGATTGTCGGTTCACCCAGTTATATGTCTCCTGAGCAAGTGAAAGAAGAACCATTGGATGCCAAAACCGATATATTTTCCTTGGGTTGCGTTTTATACGAACTATTGACCGGCGAGAAGGCTTTTAATGGCGACAACTGTTTCGTCATTATGTATAAAATTATTAACGATGAACCGCCGCCTTTGCAACAGGTTCGGCCTGAAATTCCGGACGTGTTGAATACGATCATCAAGAAAGCCTTAGCCAAAGATCAAAGTCTGCGCTATCAAACCAGCATGGATTTCGCTTATGATTTGCGGGTGGCTTTGCGGGGACTGAAGGAATCGGGATCGAGCGAGAAAACGGATACGGTCATCGATTATATTCATGGGGTGCCTTTTTTTGAGAATTTTACCAAAGAGCAGATCAAGGAAATTCTTGCAGCCAGCAATATGATCAAGGTGCGCAAGGATAAGGTGGTGGTGACCGAAGGCGAAATAGACGATTCTTTTTTCATTATTTTGAGCGGCAAAGCCGCCGTCCAAAAGAGCAGTAAAAATATTGCGATCATCAACCGCGGTGAGTGTTTTGGCGAAATGGGCTATTTAAGCGGGCAATCGCGGGTTGCGACCGTCATGGCGGAGACAGACTGCATTTTATTGAAAATCAGCGCGACCCTCCTTGATAAATCATCCGAATCCATTCAATTGCTTTTTCTTAAGAATTTCGCTTTTACGCTGATGAAACGCCTTTCCAAATCCATTAAAGAGAGTGAGAAGAACGGCTGATTTCATGCCGGCGTGAGAACCCTGAAATACCCGCAGGTCATTTTTCGAGGCCGAGTTAAAAGCGATACGGCTCTATTTATTTTTTTGTGAATAACCCGCAACGAATCGAGCAGCAGCGGATCGGATGTCATCGTGGAGCGAATGAAAAAAACTAAAAGGAAAATCGGACTGATCAGCTTAGGTTGCGCTAAAAATCTCGTCGATAGCGAGAACCTGTTGGGAATGCTTCGCGAAAGAGGCTTACCGATCGCGAGCACGATACAAGAAGCCGAGATCGGTATCATTAATACTTGCGGCTTTATCCAATCCGCGGTGCAAGAGACGATCGACACGATTCTGGAGATTGCGGCTCTTAAAAAAGAAGGCCGCTTAAAAAAACTGGTCGTCATCGGGTGCTTTGTACAACGGTACGGCTACCGGTTGGCAAAAGAAATTAAAGAAGTGGATGCCTGGTTGGGAACCGGTCAGATCGAACACGTTATGGAATGTTTGGATTTAAAGCCTCGAATACAGCCGGACTTTATAATAAAAAAGCCCAATTATCTGGCCGATCATACCACCCCCCGTATGCAGACCACTCCCTTTTACAGCGCTTATCTGAAAATTGCCGACGGCTGTTCCAATCAATGCACCTATTGCCTGATCCCCCGGTTAACCGGTCCTTATCGCAGCCGGCAATTGGAATCGTTAGTGGCCGAGGCGCAACAGATGGCCGCAGCAGGCGTACGGGAGCTTAATTTGATCGCGCAAGACAGTACGGCTTACGGTCAGGACTTAAAGAAAAGTACAAATCTCGAATTATTATTGGAAAAATTAATCGCCATTCCCGGACTGGAATGGATCAGAGTGCTTTATGGTAATCCCAACCGGATCTCGGATCGTTTATTGGAAATGATCAACAGTGAAAATAAAATATGCCCATATCTGGATATTCCTTTACAACATGTGCATCCGCAGATTTTAAAGAGGATGGGTCGACCGATGGACGGCTCAACCCCCAGAAAATTGATCGAGAAGATTCGGGCGCTATCCAGAAGGATCAGTATCCGGACCACTTTCATGATCGGATTTCCGGGTGAAACGGATTCTGTTTTTGATGAACTCCTAAACTTTATTGAATGGGCCGAGTTTGATCAATTGGGTACCTTTTTATACAGTCCGGAAAAGGGGACCGGGGCTGTGCGTTTTAAAGATCACATAGACCCTAAAAAGGCAAAAAAGCGTTTAAAAACCGTCATGCGCCTGCAAGCTGACATTTCTTTAAAAAAGAATAGGAAAAGGATCGGTGAAAGGATACCGGTTTTAATTGAGGGTTTGAGTTCGGAAACGGATTTGCTTTTGGAAGGCAGAACGGCATGGATGGCCCCTGATGTCGATACGCGGGTGCTGATCAATAAAGGGCAAGGAAAAATCGGAGAAATAGCTCCGGTACGCATCACGGAAGCCTATTCCTATGATTTAATTGGAGAGATATTATGAATGCAAAGGATGCAAAACTGAATCGATTCAAACCTCATCTTGAAAAAATCGATTGGGAATTGGATCGCGCCGTTCAGACATCCGTTTTCAATCTGGAAGATCTTTGCCGTTATTCCATATTAGGGGAGGGCAAGCGACTGCGGCCCTTGCTCTTTGTGCTTTCAGCTCAATTATGCGGTTATCAAAAAGCGGATCTGTACCGTCTATCCATTTTATTCGAGCTCATTCATACCGGTTCCTTGCTGCATGATGACGTATTGGATAACGCCGAAGTCAGGCGTAAAAAACCGGCGGCCCGAAATGTGTGGGGAAACCCGGCGGCGGTGTTGGGGGGAGACTATTTTTACGCCCTGGCGACGACCCTGGCAACGGAAAGCAATAATTGGAATTTTTTGGCAAGGCTTAATCAGGCATCCATTCAAATGGTCGAAGGTCAGTTTTTAGAGTTGGCGCAAACCAATAATTGGCAGATCAGCAAGGAGCAATATTTGGACATCATTCAATTCAAAACCGCCGAACTGATTTCCGCCGCCTGTGCTTGCGGAGCTTTGCTTGCCGGAGCCGATGAATCGACGGTCGAGCGTCTCAACCGGTTTGGTCTCAATTTTGGAATTGCTTTTCAGATGATGGATGATCTTCTGGATTATATTTCTTCTGAAGAGGTTTTTGGAAAACCGGTCGGCAACGACCTTAAAGAAGGGAAGGTCACTTTACCGCTGATCTATACCTTGGAGATGATGGATCGGCAGGAAGCTGAAAGAATTGAAAACCTGTTTAAGAACCAACCCATTGATCCGAAAGAATATTCCGTCATTATCGCAAGGGTCCAAGACAAGAATAACATTGAGAAAATCCAATCCGACATTAAAACTTATTTCATCAAATCCATTCAATGTCTTGAGCCTTTCCCTTCCGGTTCCGTAAAAGAGGATTTAATCACCCTGACGAATGAAATGGCTCAGCGGACTTGCTAAATTTCCAATCGGTACATTTTTTTTCAATGGATCGTTCAGCCCGCCGGGCAAACCGGTTGTCAGATAAGCTGAATTTTAATTATTATTCGTCTATCTATCTCACCATCCAAATCTTAACCCCTTGTGACTATTAAATTTTCAGCCAAGCCGCGGAAATAATGATTCTTTAAAAGGTTAAAGACATGATGCTGAAAAGAGGCTATTGGGCGTTCGTTTTTATGTTGCATGGTTTTAAATCAGTATGCTATAAAAAATTCTCAGGATTATGTGAAAATAGGAAAGATTTGTTCGGTTAAGGCGCAGCCATCTCAGCTGAATATTTGAGCGGGCGGATCATAGGGCAGGCTGGGAAAAAGAACGTATGACGGGTTCAGACTCTTTCTGCCCGGTTGCGATGATGAGTATAATCAGATCATAGGAGGAAAACAAAGTGGAACAGAGAGATGTTATGGATGTCGATGTGCTCTTTGTCGGAGGAGGCATTGCTTCTTTCAGCGGAGCTTTGCATTTATCTAATTTGATCAAACAACATAACGAAAAGGTCGAAAAAGGAAGCGGGGGCGAGAAAATCGACGAGATCATGATCGCGGTTCTGGAAAAAAGCACTTATATCGGATCGCACAGTATTTCCGGAGCCGTGCTGAATCCGGTGGCTTTAAAGGAATTGGTGCCGGATTTTCTGGAAAAGGGCGCCCCCTTGGAAGGAGAAGTGAAAAAAGAAGAAATTCTTTTTCTTACTAAAAGCGGACGAATCCCGGCGCCCCTGACCCCTCCGCCGCTCAATAACCACGGTCATTACATTGTCTCTTTATCCAAACTGGTGGAATGGGTTGGAAAGCAGGTCGAGGAACAAGGTATTAATATTTTTCCCGGATTTGCCGCGACTGAAGTTCTTTACGAAGGGGAACGGGTGATCGGCGTGCGTACCGGTGATAAGGGTATTGACGCGGATGGCGGCAAAAAATCCAATTTTGAGCCCGGCATCGATCTGCATGCCAAGGTGACGGTTTTCGGCGACGGATCCCGGGGCAATTTGACCAAGACGCTTATCCAAAAATATAAGCTGGATGAAGGTAAAAACCCCCAAGGATATGAAGTGGGCATTAAAGAAATATGGGAACTACCCGAAGCAAGAGTCGCGCCGGGGTATGTGATTCATACCATGGGCTATCCTTTGAAAGCCGATGCTTTCGGAGGCAGTTTTATCTACGGCATGAAAGAGAACAAAATCGCCATAGGACTGCTTACCAGCTTGGATTATTCCGATCCTTGTTTGGATCCTCATCGGGAATTTCAAAAGTTCAAATTACATCCTTATATCGCGGGGATTTTAAAGGGCGGCAAGATGGTGCAATACGGAGC
>RPPU01000110.1 GCA_003819975.1 Desulfobacteraceae bacterium | reverse complement strand
TTTTTGTACCCCTGTTCGAATCGGCCGCCGACAGTTCGCTCAGCCGCCTGGTGGATGCCGCGCACCTGCCCGGAGCCACGGCCATCGGCGCTTCGGTCGTCGGCCTCTCCAGCGTGGTCGGCGCTGCTTTAGCCGGTTGTCTGCTGGCCCTGCTGGGCTTCCTGGGCGCTTTCATCCTCAATGCTCTTTCCTTTCTCCTCTCCCTGCTCCTGGTCTTGAACCTGCGGGCCGACCTGAGTCCCCAAGGCCCGGACCGTTCCGAACCCTATTTCCGTCAGTTGCGGCAAGGTTTTGCCTATATCCTCGACCGACCCGGGTTGACCGCTTTGCTGGCCTGTTTCGCCGCGATCAATTTTTTCGCGGCGCCTATGTTGATTTTCGTGCCCATGATCGTCAAGGACTCGTTGCAGCGCAGCGCCGCCTGGGTCGGCATATTGGAAACCTGCATTGCGCTCGGCACCATATCGGCCGCTTTCTCCATGAGCTTTCTGCGCCTGCAAAACGTTTACCGGCGCTTTTTCGGCGGGCTCTTGCTGGCAGGTCTGGCGATCTTGGGAATCGGCCTGTCCCGCCAAGCTTATGCGATCGCCGGTCTTCTCTTCGCTTTCGGCTGGGCCCTCGGTCTGATCAACAGCACGGCTTTAGCGGTTTTCCAATCCGTGGTGCCCGACGCGATCAAAGGCCGTTTTTTCTCCCTGTTGAACACTCTCTGCTTTGCCGTGATGCCGCTCACCTTGATGCTGAACGGATTTTTGTCTCAATGCTTCGATTTTTCCGTCGCGCTGGCCGTCAACGGCGCGGCAATCCTCATCATCGCCCTCGTGCTACCCTGGATTCCGCGCCTGCCGGCGGTGTCGGCTTTCGCGCTGGAGGAGAGGGTCAACCCCTCTTGAACCGCCCGCTCCGGCATGTTCTTTGGGACGTAAAGCATCACCGCGGGTCTTTTAAGAAAAAATAAATCCGCCCCGATTGAAAAAAACAGGAATCGACATATTCTTGTTTTATAAAATGATTTTTTAAGATAATCTTTATGATCCATCAGGGGGCCCAAATGGCGCCGAACCACGCAACCGGAGACTTACATGAAACCGATTCATCCCGCTTATGAACTCCTGCAACAACGCGAAATTCCTGAACTGAAAACGCAGGCTTATTTATACCGACACCAAAAAACCGGGGCCGAGCTTTTATCTTTGGTTAATGAGGATGAAAACAAGGTTTTCGGCGTCAATTTCCGCACCCCGCCCGCTGATTCAACGGGCGTGGCCCATATCCTGGAACATGCGGTCCTGTGCGGGTCGCGCAAATATCCGCTCAAGGAACCTTTTGTGGAACTGGTTAAAAGTTCGCTCCAGACCTTTATCAATGCTTTCACTTACCCGGACAAAACCGTTTATCCCGTAGCCAGCCAGAATCTTCAGGATTTTTATAATCTGATCGATGTCTATCTGGATGCCGTATTTTATCCGCGCTTGACCCCTTTTACCTTTCAACAGGAAGGCTGGCATCTGGATTTGGAACAACCGGGCCGACCCCTGACCTACAAAGGCGTGGTTTACGGCGAAATGAAAGGGGCCTACTCTTCGCCCGAATCGGTGCTGGCAGAATATTCCCAACAAGCACTTTTCCCGGACAATACGTACGGTTTTGACTCCGGGGGCCGGCCCGAAAAAATTCTCACCTTGAGCTTTGAGCCATTTCGATCTTTTCACCGGCAATTTTACCACCCCTCCAATGCCCGCCTCTATTTTTACGGCAATGACGACCCTGAAAAACGCTTGGCCCTGGTTAATGAATGTCTCCAAGAGTTCGACTATCTTGAGGTGGACGCTTCAATTGCTCTGCAACCGCCCTTTAGCGGCCCGCGCCGCATAACCCATTCTTTTGCTTCCGGTCAGGACCAGGGCCAAGGCTTGAAAGGCATGCTGACCCTGAACTGGGTTTTGACCGAGACCTTGCCGGCTGAACAAAACTTGGCCTTTCATATGTTGGATTATATCCTATTGGGCATGCCCGGTTCGCCTTTGCGCAAGGCTCTGATCGAATCCGGGTTGGGTGAAGACCTGGCCGGTGGAGGCTTAGGCAGCGAATTGCGCCAACTGACTTTTTCAACCGGCTTGAAAGGCATTGATCTCGATCATGTTGATCGGATTGAAAATCTGATCCTCGACTCCTTAAGGGCTTTGTCCCAAAAAGGGCTGGATCCCGCCGATATCGAAGCGGCTCTGAATCGGATTGAATTCAGCCTGCGGGAAAACAACACCGGACGGTTCCCGCGCGGGCTCGCCCTCATGCTGCGGGCCCTGACCACTTGGCTTTACGACCGGGATCCGCTGGCCCTGGTCGCTTTTACCTCGCCCCTGGAGCGCCTGAAAAAAGAACTCTCCGCAAACAACCGTTTCTTCGAAAAGCTGATCGTGCGCTATCTGCTGGATAACCCGCACCGGGTCACCCTGATCTTGAAACCCGACCCGCGACTCGCGGACCAGAAAGAACAAGAGGAAAAGGCCGCTTTGGCCGGCCTGCAGGCCGCGCTGACCGAAAAGGACTTGGCCGCGATTGCTTCTCAAACTCAAAAACTGAAAGAAGCGCAAACCCGGCCTGATCCGCCCGAGGCTCTGGCCGCCCTACCGGCCCTTCAGTTGCGGGATCTGGATAAAAAAAATAAAAACATTCCGCTCCTGGAACTGGAACATCAAAAAACCCGTCTGCTTTTCCACGACCTGTTTACCAACGGGATTGTTTATTTTGACCTGGGCATGGACCTGCATCATTTGCCCCAAAAATATCTGCCTTATGTGCGTCTGTTCGGCAAAGCTCTTTTGGAAATGGGTACCGACCGGGAGGATTATGTGGCCCTGAGTCAGCGCATCAGCCGTAAAACTGGGGGGATCTACTCCAGCTCGCTGCAATCCAGTGTCAAAGGATCCGCGCAAGGAACCGCCTGGTTGTTTCTGCAAGGCAAAGCCATGGTTCCGCAAACGAAAGAACTCCTGGACATTATCCGGGACATGCTCCTGTCGACCCGCTTCGATAACCCGGAACGTTTCCGGCAAATGGTCCTGGAGGCCAAGGCGCAACAGGAACACAAGCTGATTCCATCCGGGCACCAGATCGTCAACCAGCGCTTGCGGGCCCATTTCTCGGAAGCCGGCTCGATAGCCGAGCAGATGAGCGGTTTATCCTATCTCTTTTTCTTAAGGGATTTAGCGCGCCGGGTTGAAGAGCATTGGCCGGAAGTCCTGAAAACGTTGATGGAAATGCAACAAATCCTGGTCAACCGCCGAGCCCTATTGTTGAACATGACCGTGGATGAAAAAAGCCGAAGCTTAATCGAGCCTGCACTTGAAACTTTTTTAAGCGAACTGCCCGATCAGGAAAACCAAATTCAGGCTTGGAACAGAGTAACATTTCCCGAACAGGAAGGTTTTACCCTGCCGACCCAGGTGAATTATGTGGGCAAAGGGATTAATCTTTTCGACACCGGTTATGTTTTTGACGGATCCGCCCTGGTGATCTGCCGCTATTTGAATAATGCCTGGCTATGGGAACGGATTCGCGTGCAAGGCGGCGCGTACGGCGCGTTTTGTTCCTTTGATTACCTTTCGGGCGCCTTCACCCTGGTCTCTTATCGCGATCCCAACTTGATCAAAACCCTCCAAGTCTATGATCAGATTGCCCGGTTTCTGCGCGAAACCAAATTGGAGGAGACTGAATTGCATCGCACCATTATCGGAACCATCGGCGACCTGGACCAATATCAATTGCCCGACGCCAAAGGCTATAGTTCTCTGGTGCGCTATTTGACCCGGAATACGGACGAGGAGCGCCAAAAAATAAGGGAGCAAATACTAGGAACGAAGACTAGTGATTTTCAATTATGGGCCGCTGCGCTGCAAACCTTCGCGGCTCAAGGATTGACCAAAGTGCTCGGTTCGGAAACGAGTCTGCAAAATGCCTTGCAAGAAAAACCGGGTTGGCTGAAAATGACAAAACTATTGTAAAAAAAAACAATATCACTTATCGTTTTGGACAGCGCCCCGTGCCCCCCGGCTTGCCGCCGATCCCATACATCATCGTCCATGAACGCGCATGATGCGCCGTTAAATAAAACAAGGAGGTCTTAAATGAAAAAAGGAATCAGGATTTTTTTATTATCGGCAATTTGTCTTTTGCTTGGGTCGTTTAACGCCCTGGCCTTTCAGGCGGCTGACCCGCCGGACCCGACCCCGTTTGTGACCTATGGACCGGATGATTTCCCGGAACCGGAAGATCAGGGAAACAACGAGGAAGGCATGGATGGCATCGAGCCTGCAATGGATGAAAAAACAATTCGTACCCTCAACGGCTATTTTAATGTCAGGCCCGTTCATACGGGCGATTTTAACGGCGACGGCTACGGCGACCTGGCTGTTTTCAGAAATGAATCCAACTGTTGGTCGGTGAATGTCTATTTGGGAAACGGATACGGCGGTTTCGGAGGAGTCCAGCGCTGGGCCACGCAACAGGGAGGTTATTGGGAAGGACAGAAATGGCATACCGGTGATTTCAACAATGACGGCAAAACCGATTTCGCGAAATTCTGGGACGATAACGGCCGCTGGACCGCCGATGTTCATCTTTCGACCGGCAGCGCCTTCATCATGCAACGGTGGGCAACTCAACAGGGAGTCATGGGCCAAAAATGGTTTATCGGCGATTTTAACGGCGACGGCAAAACCGATTTCGCCAGATACTACAGCGGTAAAAAACCGCTGTTTCCTTATTCATACTATGCGTACATTTATGTCCATCTTTCAACCGGCAACAGCTTCCAAATGCAACAATGGCTGGGATGGGGCGGGTACAAACCCTGGCCCGGAATTTTTCAAACCCTGGTGACCGGGGATTTTGACGGCAACGGCAGAACCGATATCGCGGGCTTCACTCAGATCAACGGCAATTGGACCGCCGATGTTTATGTCTCGACCGGCGGCAGTTTCACTACTCAGCGCTGGGCCACCCAACAGGGAGGTTATTGGGAAGGACAGAAATGGTATACCGGCGATTTCAACGGCGACGGCAAAACCGATTTCGCGAAATTTTGGGATGAAGGCGGCAATTGGACCGCCGATGTCCATCTCTCGACCGGCAGCGCCTTCATCATACAACGGTGGGCAACTCAACAGGGAGTCATGGGCCAGGAATGGTTTACCGGGGATTTCAACGGCGACGGCAAATTCGATTTCGCAAAATTCCGAAATCAAAACGGCAAAAACACGGCCGAGGTGCATATCGCCGTATACAACAGCAACAATGGAACAGGCTATTTCCAAAAACAAGAATGGGCCGCGCAACTGGGAAATTGGCTGAATGACGCCGCCTGGTTTTCCATGAGGCTGAATTCGGACGCCAAACGGGATCTCATTCAAATTAATGAAAGTTTCTTGAACGCCTGGGTCGCGGGATCGAATTCATTCTACCTCTACGGCAACGATCCCCGATACATGGATTTTTCAATAAAAGAATTCGCGATCTTCGAAACCAATGGCCCGCAAGTGTTCAAGCGTTTCGTCAACGGCGAGTGGTTTTGGGAGCTTTGCACGAATCGATTTTATGACTTGAAAGCGCTCATCGGCAATTCCGGCGACAAAAAAAGCCCGACGCTTTGGATGAAATGGCTTGAAGACGGGGCGCTCATGGATTACGGCCACATCCCGGGCTACGGCTGGTATCAAACCGGCGGCCTGTCCCCGGACGATTCCTATTGGACGGCGACTTTCTTCCATCACGGCATCGGCGGCAATCACACCGTCGAAACCATCGTCAATGCCCTCGATCCCTTTAACGGCTTAAGGATTCCGGAATCCGACTACGACAATAACAACTGGATGGAGCACAATGTTTATCCTTGGCCCAGGCTGGAATGCTTTTGATTCCAGGTCTCTGAATGGAAACGGGCCGTTGTCCCTCCGACGAGGCAACGGCCCGTTTCCATTTAATGAAAGTCTAAAACGGATCAGGCGGATGGACTCCGGACGTTCAGGCTGCGGCAAAAAAAACGGCCCGAATCCTGTCGTGGCTTGATTCGGCCTGTGTTTCAGGTTTTCAATGAATTTAACCGCCCGGACCGCGGCCCGTAGTCGATTCACCTGATCGGTCGTTTCGTTTTCCCGCGATGCTAAGCGTTTTTACCCGCTTTTTTAGCCTTTTTCTCAAGTCTTTTCTCTTTTAATGTTTTGGTCGATTTCTTTTTTGCGTCTTTCTTGATATTCTGATCCTTTGCCATACTTTTCCTCCTTTAATTTGGTGGGTTAATGTGAAAACCGCAACATCTACTATATATTAAAAATCAAGGCCTATTTCAAGCTTAAATTTAACGGATGTCAAAAAGAAACCGGTATGTTCTTCCACACTTTAATGAATTCCACCAAGAATTGCACCTTTTCCTCAAAGCGTTCCGCCGCCTCTTGCGGATCAGCCTCACGGGGATCGTTTTTGCCGTAAACGCCGTTCGCAGTGAAATCATCGGTATTCGGTCCCAGGCAGGCCTTGAAAATCTGGCTGACCATTTCAAAATCCGGCCGGTCCGGATCTAAAAACTCCTTAAGTTTGGGGTCCAGACGTAAAGTGACATCCCACCCCTGCAAACGCTCCATTTCCACCAGATCTTTAAAAAGATAAAGCGAGTTTCCCGTCTCGGTCGGTCCGCTGTGCACGTCAAACTCTCTTTTTTGGCGGTCGGCATGCACCCGGCCCCAATGGGTGTCGCTGGGGCCGGTCGGCGCCGCCACCATGACCCTGAATTCCCTTTTGGCGCTCTGGGCCACCAGGTTCACGATAGGGGTATTGCCGCCGTGCATGTTCAGGATCATAAAGCGCTTAATGCCGTGAGCAGCCAGGCTTCCGATGGTGTCCATGAGCACGGCTTTCAGGGTCTCTTCTTTAAGGGTAATGGTCCCTTTAAAGCCCATATGATGCGGGGAATAGCCCGGAAAGCAAGGATGCACGCATACGCTGTGGGAGCGCTTAGCTGTCTCGTGGCTGTAACCCTGGGCGATCAGGCTGTCATTGCCCAGGGGCAGATGCGGGCCGTGCTGCTCCAGGCTGCCGAGCGCAATAATGATGACCGGTTCCGGTTCATTTTCCAGCCACTCTTCAAAAGCGGGCCGCGTCAGTTCATGCAGCCAAAAATGGGTAAGCATAGAACCTCCATACGTAAATGATTATAATATTCCATTATTCTCTACCCGGCATGGATGGGGTTGTCAAATGAAATGATTGGAATACAGGGGCCAAGGTTTCAAGGGGTCCGTAGAGACCCGTAGAGATATCAAATCATCTCTACGCGTATGTCTCTACGTTCAAGGGTGTAGGGGCAGGCCTTGCGCCTGCCCAAGAAAATAGCGAAGATCAAAGCTCTCAAGAGTACCGGGTTTTAAAACCCGGTACTCGCGTGAAATGTCAAATAAGGAAGGGGTAAAAACCAGGGATCGCGGGATCAAAGAACCAAGGGACCGAGGATGCAGGGCGCCTATTGGCGTCTCTTGTGCTCGGTCATGAAATCAAGCAGGACTCGCGCCGGTAATTTATTTCAAAAAAAATTGACTTTTTCACCTTTCACGTTTCAAATTCCCCTTTCATCCTTCATCCTTTCCTCACCCTCGACACCTCGAACCCGTGGGCCTTTTTCTCACTTTCCAAACCAATCCCATTGCCGCTAACCCCAAAAGCCCGCGCCAACAATAAGAATTCCACATGACGCTCATAAAACATCCACCGCCCCCGCCGCCGCCGCCTGCGGCGTCACCGCTTCCACCTCCTCCGCCGCCTGAAGCTGTCGTGGTGAATGTTCGGTCCTCTCCCGGGCTTGTCCCCGCACTATTTGTCGCCACCAGCCGGAAATGATAAGTCGTGGAAGCCTCAAGAGCCGAAATCGCGACCTGAACGGCCGTCTCATCCGTATCCGCGTTCAGGGTTGCACCAGGAGTTGTTGTGCCGTAAGCCGTTGTCAGGCCGTATTCAAAGCAATACGTTGTTTGAAAACCCATGGGATGCACTGAGCCCCGCAAAACCGTCGAAGTTTGCGTCACAGAGGTCGCCGGATCGGTCGTCACATCCGGCGCCGCAGGAGTAACGATGCTGAAATTTCCGGAAGTACCCTCGTGTGCGCCGGCCGTGAGTTTGATCGTGTAATCGTTGCCGACCGTTTGATCGGTTGGAATTTGCCATGTGGAGGTGCCACTCGTCACCGCTACACTCCTGGCGAGCACTTGGTCTAAGTCATTTCCTTTATAAAGTTCGATCCGCACCGGCTCGGTCACGCCGCTGGAACTCCAGGTGATATCGCGGCTGAAACCCCGGACCCAGATGACACCCCTCCCGGGGGAAGCGATGTTTAGCGCATCGTCCGCCAAGGGGCCCGTTGTGCGCGTGGGGTGGGGATAGACATAGGGTTTGTAGTTCCATTGCTTCATTTTACCGTCGTCGCCCCGGTAGTCTGCCGTGTAGAAACCGGTCGCCGGATCATAACGAACGGTATCGTTGTAATAGTCCCGCCCCTCCTGGATGTAGTTGACGCAATCCGGGCAATAATCGGTCTGTACTTCGAGCTGCACGGGCATGCCGCCGTCCGAATTGTTCCAGGCGAACAGGGGCGCCAGATCCTGCCTACCGTCACCGTCGGCATCCGAAGTCCGGCCAATCTGGTCCTTGCAGGGATATCCGTGGCACCACTTGTCCCCGTCGCAGCGGTGATCGTTGGGATCCTGCTGAATGGTGACGCATTGATGGACCGCATAAAACGACGCTCCGGCGTTCCAGGCGCCCGACCAGGTGTTGTTGAAAATGACCCCCGTGCCGCCGCGCATATAGCCCCGGCGATAATTATTGACCGTGCCGTCCCCGATCACGGTGTTCTCGTAAAGCTCGAAGCTGTGCATGCCGCGCAGCGACCCCCCTTCGATGCCGTGGAAATGGAAAATGGCATTGGTCACGGTATTGTGCCGGATCACGACGCGCGCGCCCCCGGCTCCATCGATAAAATCCTCCAATTGCCCGTGTTCCACACCGTAATAAAAGGTACAGTCCTCGACATAAACGGCCGCGGCCGTTCCCAGGGAAAGAGGCTTGTTCCAGGAAATGACTCCGTCCATGCTGTTTTTGAAACTGACTAGGGTATTGACGAACTCGCATTGATCGATCAGGCCGTACCGATAGGGCATAAAAATGTAGCGATACCCTCCGTATTTGTTGGCGCTTACCGAAAAACGGCAGCGATCAACGCGCCAATCGCAATCCCCGTCGATGATGATGAATTGGGAGGCGTTCTCCGTGCTCAAATCCCCGATGCTCAAACCACTTATGCGCACCGGCTTGCCCGCCTCTCCTTCGACATGAATGGCGCAATTCTGCCAGGTATACGGAACGCGGTTGACGATGGTCGTCCGGTCCTTGCCGGCGCCTTTTAAGATAACGGACTTTTTCACGATCTTGACGGCGGCCTTCCAGTTGGAACCGCTGCTGCCGTACGGGATGCTCCATTCGCAGGTTCCCGATGGGATCAGAACCGTGTCTCCGTCCAGGGCCAGATCGATCGCCGCCTGGACATCCTGCTGCGAGCAACTCACGGCTTCGATGACCGCGGCTTGCAGCGGGATGTTCATAAGTAAAAAAAGGTTCAATCCTATGAGCGTCGCCAAGAAACTTTTTCTCATATAACTCTCCTTTTAAGATTGCGTCGGATTTTCATTTTTCTTTTGACCGGCTTTTGGCCCGTCCCGCCCATACCGCGATCAAACCCGCGATCACGAATCCCGGATTCACTCCCCCCAGCGCCGCGACAAAACATCCGCCGCCACCCCCGCCGCCGCCGGCATCGCCGCTTCCACCGCCGTCACCGCCGGAAGAATTGGTGGTGAAAGTCAGGTCGGTTCCTTCCGCGGTTCCTTCGCTATTCGTTGCCACGATCCGGAAATGGTAAACCATGGAAGCCTCAAGGCCCGCAATTGCGGTCTGTACGGTCGTTTGATCGGCCCCGGTCGCCAAAGTCGCCTCCGCGGTTTCAGTCCCGTAAGCCG
>RPPU01000109.1 GCA_003819975.1 Desulfobacteraceae bacterium | reverse complement strand
GCCGTAATTCACCAGAATAATGTCGGCGTCGCGTACGTCCTGTAAATCGAACTCCACGATCTCGTTGGCCGAATCGATTTCCCGATCGCGGAAATTGCGCCGCATGGGATCCAATACCGTAAAAGACGCCGCTAACAGCGCCTTGGCCGCAATCCGCCACTCCCGGGCATGGCCCTCATGTTCATCCATGATCGGCCCGCTCAGATAGATAGTTTTCATGTCATCTTTCATAAGTGTCCCTTATATTGCACCCAAACTCTTCACCACTAAGACTCAAAGACACTAAATTAAAGAACTAAAATCTTAGCGTCTTTGAGTCTTAACGGTGAAATCTCATGACTTCGGTCTATCCGGGTCGGGCCATGAACCCACAGCCTATCTACCTGTTTTTCTTTTTTCCCAACCGCTTCAGCACATAATAGCTGACAAATCCGATAACCCCCATGCCCAGAAGAAAAAGAGGGTACGATACCCTCCAATTGGCCGGACCGGTCATCATGGACCATTCCGACATGCCGCCGATTCCGGCCAGGAGCGTAAGCGGCATAAAGATGGTGGTGATAAACGTCAAACGCCGGACCGTGGCGTTGGTCTCATTGGCGACCAGGGCCATCTGATTGTTCAGCATGGACAAATACATTTCCATGAGGCTGGTAACCAGGTCCCGGTAAGATTCGGTCAACTCGAAAAACTTGGCCAGATGATCGTAAATATCCCGGTAAAAGTAAATCGCTTTTTCCGGAACAAAAGGACTGTCCTTACGGCAGATCTTCACCAAAATTTCCCGTTCGTGGAACAGACTCTTGCGAAGCGCCAACAGATCGCGGCGCAAACCAAGCAGTTCAGCCGGATTGAAACGCGCCACATCGGCCAGTAAGGCATCCTCAGCCGCATCCAAGGCTTCTTCAAGGGCTTCGATGGCCAAGAACTTTTGATCCACGATATAATCGAGAAGCGTATGCAATAAAAAAGCCGGTCCTTGCCGGTCGGTCCCCATGTCCTTCTCGATCATCTGTTCGATATCGCCCGGATGCCATTGATGACCCGATCCGTTCCCGGAGACCGTGATCAAAAAATGCGCGCCGAGAAAGGCGTCCACTTCATCGATCGCAAGCCTGCCGTCAACGCAACGAAAAGCATTGAAAATGATAAAAGTATTTTGGGGAAAGTCTTCGATCTTGGGGATCTGGCTCTGATCCAAACAGTCTTCAATCGCCAGAGGATGAATGCCCAACGGTTCGATCAGGGCGGAAAGGTCTTCCTTGGTGGGCTTAAAATAGTCCAGCCACAAATAACCGCCTTTCTTGACAAGGCTTAAGGCTTCGGCCAATGAATCAACGCGGAGAAGTTTCCCCGCGTGCGAGATATGAAAAAACCTTGATTCCGACATAATTGCCTCCCGGACTTTTTGTTACGTTTTTTGATCCGTTTTTTTATGCGATAACGTACCAGAATCCCCCAAAGAGATCAATGCCGGATCCATTTCGGAAAAAATCGTCCTGTTTTCTTTCGATATTCCAGGTATTCGCCTTTGAAAATCATAACTTTTAAGGTTTGGGTTCCACTTTACTGCCGGATTTCGAAGAAGCCGCTTCCGGGTTCTCAACCGAGTTTGCGGGCGGCCCCTGCTCGATGAGCACGACCCTCTCTTCGTCTTTACGGACCAGGCCTTTTTTTTGCAACCGCGCCAGAATTTCTTCCGCCTGTTTTTCGGTAAAACGTTCCAGCAATTCATTAAAACGCATATGTCCCGCGTTCTGCATCAAGAGGGTCAAAATAATTTCCTCGCCTAAATATTGTCTCCATTTCCAAAAAAGAAAACAAAATCCAACCAGGCAAAGACTTCCAATCACATAACTCCTCGCGATCAAAAGGATCAGGGTAATCAAAAACAACGCGATCATGGCCGTAAACACTTTTTGGATGGCGGTTTTTTCGACAACTCTCCATTGCATATTGTTATTCCTCGCATTATTATTTTAGCCCGACATTATTCCACGCCATTCAAGCAGCAGTTTGAGGTTTTCCTCATGTAGGGGCAGGTTTGAAACCTGCCCCTACCGCTTAGTTCCTCAAACTTGATTTACCAAGTTCATTCTGTTATGCTCGATCATCTTTAAACGCAATCGGCCGCCAACCATAAATCGGAGGTTCTTATGCAACCGAATCAAGATCAGGCAAAAACGCTTTTAACAGCGTCCGCGCAAGCCGCCCTGAAAGCCTATGCGCCCTATTCCCGCTATCGGGTCGGTTGCGCCGTTGAGACCGAAAAGGGGGTCTTTATCGGCGCCAACATCGAGAACGCCTCCAGCAATTTAGGCATCTGCGCCGAAAGAGTCGCCATTGCCCATGCGCGCATGCATGACGCCCGGGAAATCCGCGCCCTGGCCGTCTATTGCCTGGATGCGCCCCGCGATCCCAACGGCCGGTTCCCGGTCGCCGAAACCATGCCCTGCGGCGCCTGCCGCCAATGGCTGGCCGAATTGGCTCCGGAAGCCGTTGTTTACACTAACGGCTTGGAGGAAGGCCTAACGATCAAAGAACTGCTGCCGCATGCCTTCAAACTAACAACATAGACGCCGAATATCAAAGTACTGGGTCATAAACCCGGCCCTCTCGCGGAATATCGAATAATAAAAGGCCTTCATCTGTTTTCGCTTTTTACTTCGTTATTCAAAATTCGGTGTTCGACATTCGATATTCGCTTTTTCCCGTTTCAGACCAAATCAGCCCTGTCTTTGAGCAGACTCCGGACGATAGGTAGGTATATAAGCTGGCACTTCTCTGCCCATGCCGTTGCGCGGCCGGATTTGCACCCTTGGACCCTCGAACGTAGAGACATAAAATCGTCTCTACGGACCCCTTGAACCCTTCTCCCCCTCATCTCCAATTCTTCACAATTTCCTTAAGCAACCCCACGAACCGGTCCCGCACCCGGGCTCCGGTTTCCATGACCTCTTCCTGGCTCAGGGGCTGATCGGAAATACCGGCCGCCTTGTTGCTGATGCAGGAGATGCCGAGCACCCGCATGCCGTCATGATGAGCCGTGATCACTTCGGGCACCGTGGACATGCCGACCGCGTCGGCGCCCAACAAGCCGACCATGCGGATTTCGGCCGGAGTCTCGAAACTCGGGCCTTTGGCGTAAACATAGATTCCCTCCTGCAGGGCCAGGCCGATCCGCGCGGCCGCGGCCTTGGCCATTTGACGCAAATCTTCCGGATAAGCCGCGGTCATATCGTTAAAGCGCGGGCCCAGCGCGTCGATATTCGGCCCCCGCAGGGGATTTTCGCTGAAAAAAGAAATATGGTCCTTGATCAGCATCAGGTCGCCGGCATTGTAATGCCGGTTGACTCCGCCGGCGGCATTGGTCACCAGCAGATTCCGAATGCCGAGCAGTCGCAACACCCGCACCGGAAACACCACCCGGCTGATGTCATGACCTTCATAATAATGAAAACGGCCCTGCAGCACACAGACTTTTTTTCCACCCAGAGTCCCGATTACCAGATTGCCCTCATGGCCCGGCGCCGAGGAAACCGCAAAATGGGGAATGTGCGCGTAAGGAATGCGCACGGCATTCTCTACTTCTTCGGCCAGGGTCCCGAGACCGGAACCCAGAATGATGGCGATCTCGGGTGTTTCCCCGATCCGGGGCTTTAAATAGGCGACAGCTTCCTCGATTTTTGCTATTTCTTCCATGTCGCGACTCCTGAAGGTCCCGTAAACGAACAAAGTTATTTTACAAATAGGGCCGTTAGTCCATCATCCAGGTAAGGGCGACCGGCCGGTCGCCCCTACAACCACGAGCATTATCAACTAAAATTCATCGACCGGTTGTCTATAAATACCTACTGCTCCTTCTCATACGGCACCCCGTCGGCCGCCGGAGCCACGGCTTTACCCACAAAACCGATTAAAGCGATAATGGTTATAATATAGGGCAGCAAGGCCAGGATCTGCGAGGAAATACCGATCTTAGATGCGCCGAGAAAAATCTCAAAACCTTTGGCCGAACCGAAAAGCAAACAAGCCAACAGGGCTCCTTGCGGCGTCCACTTACCGAAGATCATGGCGGCCAAGGCGATAAACCCGTGACCCGAGATCAGAGTCGGGTTGAAGCGCGACACCACGGCAATACTCATGGCTGCGCCGCCGAAACCGGCCAGAACGCCCGAGAGCACAACCGCCAGATAGCGCACAAAATAGACATTAATACCCATGGTGTCCGCGGCTTTGGGATGTTCTCCCACCGCCCGGATCCTTAAACCGATACGGGTTTTGTAAAGCAGCACCCAAGCGCCAAAGACGATGATGAAAGCCAAATAAACGGTCGCGTACTGATTGAACACCGAGTCTAAAAACGAATTGGCCGGGAACAGCCCGTTCAGCGGACGCGGAATTTTCTTGGCCAAATTCAGGGGGATGGTCATAGTGGCGCCATTAAAGAAAATACGGCATAAAAACAGGGCCAGACCCAAGCCGATAAAATTAATGGCAATGCCCGAAACCACATGATCGGCCTTGAAAGAAACACAAGCAATCCCGTGGAGATAGGCCAGCAGCCCCCCGGCCAGACCGGCGGCCATAAAACCGATCCAGGGATTGCCGGTAAAATGCCCCAGCGTTGCGCCGACGAACGCACCCATGTACATCATGCCTTCCAGCCCGATATTGACCACGCCGGAATTCTCCGATATGGCCGCGCCCACCGCCGCATAGATCAGCGGCGTGGCATACATCAGAGTCGTCCCCAGGATGAATCCGATATCACTCAGCATGTGCTTTCCTTTGCATAAACTCGCGATTGGCGTCTAAAAAAAATTTCTGAGCGCAATTTAACTTGTAAGACACTAAACTCCGGTCGTCTCTTTCTTTTTTTGGCTGCGCATGGACCGCAGCAGTTGAATCAATTTCGGCATGGCGACAAAGAACAGGATCGTCCCCATGACGATGCTGATGATCTCCTTGGGCGCGCCCAAAGTGCTTTGCAGTTTGGCGCCGCTGTATTTCAAGGCGCCGAAGAATAAGCCGGAAAAAAAACAACCGATGGATGTGTTGCTGCCGATCAGGGCGACCGTGATGCCGTCAAAGCCGTAGCCTTCCATGTTGGCCAGATTCACGGACTCGCGCGCCACGCCCAACACGTTCAGGGCGCCGGCCGCTCCGGCCAGGCCTCCGGCAATGGCCATGGCGACCACGAAGTTCTTCTTGACATTGATGCCGCCCTGCTCGGCCGCGTCTTTATTGAATCCCACGGCCCGCAGTTCATAACCCAAAGTGGTCTTGTTAAGCACAAAGGCCGTTAAAATACCGAGCAATCCGGCCACAAAAATACCCAGGTTGATTTCCGGCTGTAAAATATCGTGAAAAAACGGGTGCTCCAAGCGCCAGGCCATGCCGGCTTCGGATACTTTCCAGGCTCCGAAAAGATCGATACGGGCCGTATCCAGGATATTCCAGCTGGCCTCGGCATGCGGGCGTTTCACCGACGGCAGCATGACCAGATAATTGTTCAGGTATAAAGCAATCCAGTTCAACATGATGGTCGAGATGACTTCATGTACGCCGAAACGGGCCTTCAGATAACCGGCCAGGCCGCCCCAGAGCGCCGCCGCCATCACGGCCAACAAGAAGACCGTCAAAGCATGGATCACAATCGGCAAGTGCAGGAAATAACCCGCCAAAGCGGCCGTGATGGACCCGATCAGAAACTGGCCTTCGGCGCCGATATTGAACAACCCGGTTCGAAAAGCAAAGGCCACCGAATAACCCGTGACGATGATCGGCACGGCTTTGATGATGGTGTAAACGATATATTTGGGTCTGGAAAAAACGCCTTTGATAATGATCCAATAGGCTTCGAAGGGGTTAAAGCCCACCACCGCCAGCACAATGGCGCCGATGACCAAGCCCAAAAAAATAGAGACCATGGTAAAGAAAATAGTATGATCAAGAAAATGCTTCTTGTTATGCCACTGCCGGCTCAGCTTGTTTTTGAGGGTCATATCCCGCCATCATCAGACCGATTATGTTTTTATCCGCTTGGGCGGCTTCCAGGATCGCCGTGATCCGGCCTTCAAAAATGACGGCGATCCGATCCGCTAAATTCATGATTTCATCCAAATCCAGGGAGATCAGCAACACGCCCTTGCCGTTTTCACGCTGGGCCACCAAAGCCTTATGGACATATTCAATGGCGCCCACATCCAAGCCCCGGGTCGGTTGCGCGGCAATGAGCAATCCCGGATTGTTGGTGATCTCCCGCGCGATGATCATCTTTTGCTGATTGCCGCCCGACAACTCCCGCGCTTTGTAATTTTCATCGGTCGGGCGGATATCGAACTGCCGGATCACCTCTTTGGCAAATTGACGGATCGCGTTAAAGTCGCAGATCCCCCTCCGGGAAAAAGGCGGTTGATCGTGTTTTTCAATGATCATGTTCTCGGCTACGGTGAACTCTCCCACAAAACCCCTTTTCTGGCGGTCTTCGGGGATGGTGCCGAGCCCCTGATGGATTATTTTTTTGGGTGACAGGTGCGTGACGTCCCGGCCCTTGAGCAGGATGCGTCCCGATTCCACCTTGCGCAATCCGGTCAGTGCTTCGATCAGCTCGCTTTGCCCGTTGCCGTCCACGCCGGCAATCCCCATAATTTCACCGGCCCGCATTTCAAGGTCTAAACCGCGCAGGGCCGGCAAACCGCGGTTGTCTTTGACTTGCAGGTTTTCAATACTTAAGATGATGTCGCCCTTGGGTTGGGCTTTTTTCTGCACTTGAAAACGGACCGGCCGTCCCACCATCATGGCGGCCAACTCCTGCTCCGACACATCCGCGACCTTCACGGTATCGATGCGCTTACCGCGGCGGATAATGGTGCAGTAATCGGCGACCAGCTTGATTTCTCCCAGCTTGTGGGTGATTAAAATAACCGTTTTACCTTCAGCGGTCAGATTGCGGATGATCCGGGTCAAGTCCTGTATTTCCTGGGGAGTTAAAACAGCCGTGGGCTCGTCTAAAATCAGAATATCCGCGCCGCGATAAAGCACTTTGAGAATTTCGACCCGTTGGCCCATGCCCACGCTGATATCCTGTATTTTCGCCCGCGGATTGACCTTTAACCCGTATTTTTCCGAAAGTGCTTCGACGGCCCGGAAAGCCTTTTTCCGGTCCAGAAAGCCCCATTTTTTAACGACTTCACGACCGAGCATGATGTTCTCGGCCACGCTGAAAGGCTTGATCAACATGAAGTGCTGATGGACCATGCCGATGCCCCGGGCAATGGCCGCATTGGGATCCGGGATCTGCACCGGTTTGGTGTTGATGAAAATGGCGCCGCTCGTGGGCCGGTAGATGCCGTAAAGGATATTCATCAAAGTGCTTTTACCGGCGCCGTTTTCGCCCAGCAGGGCGTGCACTTCGCCTTTATGGACCGTTAAGTCGATGGCGTCATTGGCCAGAACCTCACCGAATTTCTTGGTGATCTTCTGCATGTCGACGACGGTGCGGCTGAAATCGATTTCCGGCAATGCGCAGACTCCCTGTTCGGCAAAATCTTAAAAATAAAATTTTACTTAAAAGGATCGTTTTTTTTACCACCAAGACGCTAAGGCACAAAGCTAAAACCAAATTCTATAAATCTTTGCGTCTTAGCGTATTCGAGGTAAAAGACTGGTCGAACCGGGTTTATTTTTTCCAACTCTTTTTTGCCCCGAAACGTCCGAGCGATGTCCAATGGTTCAATCTTTATACCCTTGAACGGTGAATCTGAGCGGTTGCTTATTGCATATCTTCAGTAACCGCTCAGTATCGTCCTTATTTCGGCACGGTGAATTTTTTATAGGTTTCCTCGTTAAAGGGAACTACGATTTCGCCGGCAATGATCTTCTGTTTCAGGGCTTCCACTTCTTTCAAAACGTCCTCGGGCACATGTTTGTTCGAGGAAGCCGCGATATCGACCCCGCCTTCGCCCAAACCGTAGCTGATGGTGGACCCGCCGGCCCATTTGCCCTCTTTGAGGTCTTTGGCCACATTAAAAATCGCATTGTCCACGCGTTTGACCGCCGAAGTAATGACATTATCCGGCGCCATAAAATTCTGGTCCTTGTCCACGCCGATCACCCATTTTTTCTTCTCTTTGGCCGCTTCGATCACGCCGTCACCCACCCCGCCGGAAGCGTGAAAAACAATATCCGCCCCCTTCTGATACATCTGACTGGTAATGCTCTTGCCTTTGGCCGCATCGGTAAAGGATTCGGCGTATTGACGCAAGACCACTGCCTTGGGATTCGCGGTTTTGACGCCGGCATGGAAACCATAATCAAAAGCATCGATAATAAAGCCCTTGATACCGCCCACAAAGCCGACTTTATTGGTTTTGGTCATTTTGCCGGCTATATAACCAACCAGGAAAGAGGGCTGCTCGGCTTTAAAAACCACCCCGATCAGATTGGGCGGGGTTTGATCGCCGTAAGCCATGACGATAATGGCATATTTTTGGTTGGGATTGGCTTTGGCCGCTTCCAGGGTGGCATCACCCATCATAAAACCGATCGACCAAATCAGCACGTTGCCGGCATCCCGCAAAGTTTCCAAATTGGGTTTGTAATCGGAATTATTGTTGGATTCCTGGTAGGATACCTTGATGCCGAGTTCGGTTTGGGCTCTTTGCAACCCTTCCCAGGCCGATTGGTTAAAAGACTGGTCATTGACGCCGCCCACATCCGATACCATGGCGATTTTCATTTCCGGAGCCGGAGCCGGTTGCGCTGCCGGAGCCGGGGTTTCTGCGGCTTTAGGGGGTTCTTCGGTCTTTTTCTGACAACCCGAAGCCATTAAACCAAACCCGATCAATAAAACGAGTAAAATCAAAGCTGCTCTTTTCATCTTTTACTTCCTCCTTTTGATTGTTATATTTTGGGACCTTTTAACTCATTTTACATAAAACAGCGGCCCATCATATACCTGTTTTATGGAATCTTCAACACCTGACGCTTATCTCGATCCTATCGACCATTTTTCATCAATCATCTCTTAAACGTGGTCGCTATCGTTGTCGTAATCGTAATCGAATTTTTGCAAAATATCGAAAAAATGAATCGAATACGATAACGATTACGACAACGACCACGATATGCACTAAAAAAACCCGACTCCCCTCGAAAAGGGCGCAATCTGAAAAAAGTCCGTCAAGGTTCGGGCAATATCCGCAAAGCTTTTGCGAATGCCCAGGTTTTGGCCCGGTTTGCCGGGACTAAAACTCAAGAGAGGCGCATATTCCCGGGTGTGGTCGGTTCCGCGATAAGTAGGATCGCAGCCATGATCGGCCGTGATGATCAGGAGGTCCTTTTCACTCAACCCGGGCAACCATTTACCCAGTTGATCGTCGATCGCGGAAACCGCCTGCAGATACCCGGCCGCATCCCGGCGGTGCCCGTAAAGCATATCCGTATCCACCAGATTCGCGAATATGAAATCGGGCTGATCCGAATCGGCCGGCAACAGCCGGTCGATCCGGTCCAGACAGGCCGCATTGCCCTTATCGCTGTAATTTTCGGTCAAACCGCTCTCGTTGAAAATATTCCCGATTTTACCGACCCCGACGGTTTTAATGCCCTGGGTCTGCAAATGGTCCAATAGGCTCGGCCCGGGCAAGGCAATGCTGAAATCCTTGCGCCGCTCCGTGCGCACAAAATACCCCGGCTTCCCCGCAAACGGCCGCGCAATGATCCGCGCCACTTGATAAGCATCGCATAATTTTCTGGCAATGGCGCACATGGCATACAGAAGATCCGGCGGAATAATATCCTCATGCGCCGCGATTTGAAAGACCGAATCGGCCGAGGTGTAGCAGATCGGAAACCCGGTCCGCATATGCTCTTCGGCCAGCTCCCGAATGATTTCCGTTCCGGAAGCCGAACAGTTGCCCAAAATTTTTTTCCCGATCGCCGCTTCAAAAGCCGTAACCAATTCCGCCGGAAAAGAAGGAAATTCGGGCGGAAAAGTGTGAAAGGCCCGATTCAATACGATCCCGGCCATTTCCCAATGTCCGGTGGTCGTATCCTTGCCCGGTGACAATGGGGCCATGG